>PDZT01000203.1 GCA_002753105.1 Deltaproteobacteria bacterium YD0425bin50
AACCTTTTTTATTTTTTTTTTCTTGAATAAGTGGTTGGCTAGCCCATAATAATGAATCATAATTTATAAGAAACAAGGGAGGTTTTACAGTGAAATCAATCAAAGGATCCAAAACAGAACAAAATCTTTTAAAAGCATTTGCTGGTGAATCTCAAGCAAGAAATCGCTATACCTATTTTGCAAGCGCTGCAAAAAAAGAAGGTTATGTACAAATTTCAGCAATTTTTGAAGAAACAGCGAATCAGGAAAAAGAACATGCTAAACGTTTTTTTAAATTTCTTGAAGGCGGTGAATTAGAAATTTGTGCTGGATTTCCTGCGGGAACCATTGGTACAACTTTAGAAAATTTAAAAGCATCAGCCAATGGTGAACACCATGAACACACAGTATTGTACCCAGAATTTGCAAAAATTGCACGAGAAGAAGGTTTTGAGGCAGTTGCAATGGTATTTAATGCAATTTCTGTTGCTGAAAAACAGCATGAAAACAGATATCGAAAACTCGCTGCAAACCTTGAATCTGGCAAGACGTTTAAGAAAGATCAAAAAACAACATGGCGTTGCATGAATTGTGGGTATGTCCATGAAGGTGATGCAGCTCCGGGCGGATGCCCTGCATGTGCCCATCCGCAATCCTATTTTGAAGTTTTAGCTGAAAATTATTAAAATTCCGTTATAACATGGAGGAAAAAAACATGGCAGTAAAATTAGAAATATATAAATGTCTGACCTGTGGAAATATAGTTGAAGTAATTCATGCTGGTGGCGGGACTCTTGTGTGTTGTGGTCAGCCCATGAAGCTTATGGTTGAAAATACTGTAGATGCTTCTAAAGAAAAACATGTGCCGGTTATTGAAAAAATTGCAAATGGCGTTAAAGTTACTGTTGGAAGTGTAGCTCATCCTATGGAAGAGAAACATTATATCGAATGGATTGAAGTCATTGCAGATGGAAAAGCCTATCGACAGTTTTTAAATCCGGGAGATGCACCTCAGGCTGTATTTAATATCCAAGCGGATCAAATTTCAGCAAGAGAATTTTGTAACCTACATGGGGTTTGGAAAGTGTAATTCTACTATATACTAATATTTGAATTCAATTCAGGAGGTTTTTTATGGATAAATACGTGTGTTCCATTTGTGGTTATGTGTATGATCCCAAACAAGGTGATCCAGATAATGATATTCAACCCGGCACTGCGTTTAAAGATATTCCAGATGGTTGGAATTGCCCAGTTTGTGGTGCTTCAAAAGATGAATTTGTTAAAGAAGAATAATTGTCTTTGATGTGATAGTTGGGGCTTGGAATTAATCCAATTTCAAGTCCTCAACAAAATATCGGTATTAAGGAGATCAAATGAAACCCAAAGAAATTAAAAAAGGTATATTTCAAGTTGGCGTAACAGATTGGAATATTAGAGATTTTCATGGTTATTCAACTGAATCTGGAACCACCTACAATGCCTTCCTCATTCTTGATGAAAAAAATGTGTTAATTGATACAGTGAAAAAAGAATTTTCAGATCAATTGATCGACAATATTAAATCTATTATCCCATTGGAAAAGATTGATATTGTCATTAGCAACCATACAGAAATGGATCATTCTGGTTCACTCCCTGCAGTGATGCATCGAGTCGGGGAAAATAAACCCCTTTACTGTTCAAAGATGGGTGAAAAAAATCTCTCGTTACATTATCAAAAAAATTGGCAATTCCATCCAGTTCAACCGAATGAAACATTGAATACTGGCCGTTATACATTGACATTTTTAGAAACACGAATGCTTCACTGGCCTGACAGTATGTTTACTTATCTAAATGAGGAAAAAATTTTATTTTCTAGCGACGCGTTTGGTCAGCATTATGCCAGTCAATACCTGTTTGATGATCAAGTGGAAGATAAAATTATGGATTATGCAAAAAAATATTACGCAAATATTTTATTGCTCTATTCCCCGCTTGTTCAGAAACTTTTAAAACAAGTTACAGATATTGGGTTACAAATTAACATGATCTGTCCTGATCATGGAATTATCTGGCGTAAAGACCCGAATAGAATTATTAAAGCATATCATCAATGGAGTCTGCAGAAACCTATAAAAAAAGCAGTCCTGATTTATGATACGATGTGGCATAGTACCGAAACAATGGCTGAGCATATTGTACAAGGCATTGCAGACACTGGAACAGAAGTTATTCCAATGCACTTGAGGAAATGTCATCGAAGCGACATTATGACTGAGGTTTTTGATGCCAAAGCGATAATTATTGGTTCTCCTACTCTCAACAATGGACTTTACCCTACAATAAGTGATCTTATTACCTACATGAAGGGTCTGAAGCCGAAAAATAAAATAGGCGCAGCTTTTGGATCGTATGGATGGAGCGGTGAGGCTGTAGCTCTGATCAATCAAGAATTCGATGCCATGAAAATTTCACGAGTTGATGATGGATTAAAAATTCAATTTGTTCCGGATAAAAAAGTACTTGATCAGTGCAGTGAATATGGTCAAAAAATCGGTCAATTGATTCAGAAAGAAGACGCTTAAATGAGGTTTTTATGATGATTCCAACCGTTGATATGGCAGACTGTGTATTATGTGAAATGTGTATTCAGCTCTGCCCAACTGTATTTCGTTTAAATTCGGTTGGTTATATTGAAGTTATTGAATTAGAATCCTATCCATCAGAAGACGTTAATGAAGTAATAAAGCATTGTCCTAAAAAATGTATTACTTGGACTACAGGATAATAGAATAATACACCCATGAGGCAATTAAAACGTGAGGTTGAGCGTATTCTTTTAGATGGAGATATGGACAATGCTTTACAACAATTGTTGCAATTCCCCCCACGTCAAATCATTAATCCGCTGCTTTCATTGCTGTATGATATGAATGAGGTTTTAAAATGGCGTTCAGTATCAGCCATTGGTAAGGTTGTGTCTCATCTTGCATTAGAAAATATTGAAGCATGCCGCAATATTATGCGCCGACTTATCTGGAACTTAAATGATGAATCCGGCGGTATTGGATGGGGTTCTCCTGAAGCAATGGGTGAAATCATGGCTAATCATCCTATTCTTGCAAATGAATATTCACGAATATTGATGAGTTATATTGATCCAAACGGAAATTTTCTTGAACATCCAATGCTGCAAAAAGGTGTACTGTGGGCACTGCTTCGTCTATCTCTGGCGAATATAGATTGTGTTAGTTCAGCAGTTCCTTTTATAAAACCCTATCTCCTATCTGATGATGCATGGTCAATCGGTGTCGCAGCATGGTTTTGCGGAAATGTAAAAGCCTTTGCTGTAAAACCCTTGCTGGAATCCTTGTTAAACGATTCTCAAACGATCACTATTTACCAACAAGGAAATTTTATCACTACGACTATCCATCAACTCTCCCTAAAAAGTATCCAATCCCTACACTCTAATATGTCAAAATGACTTGTATGTTTTTTTCTTCAGTTTTTTATTAACCTATTAAAATAATTTACTATTTGAATTAAATTTGACATTTTTTTATGCCATTTTGACATAATCTATGGGTCTTATTTTTTTTAATGAATCGGCGCCTTTGAATAAAAAAGTCTGGAATAGATATTGCTCATTAAAAAAATAAAAAAACTCAAAAATTAAGGGGGTTGTTATGAAAAGGATATTGATAGCGCCTATTGTACTAATTACATTTCCAGTGTTAGTTTTTATTTTAGCGATGACATCTCCACCAGCATTTTTATTTACCCATTTTATCAACCAATGCAGACGTATACCGTTTATTTCAAATACTGACGAATGTAATGTATCTTTTTAAAATGAAGGCGTATTTTTTGATAAATACGCCTCAGTACTACTATCCACAACCTAAACTAAATCCTTACATGTTATCCTGACATATTTTAATAATAATTCTGTTAATGCTTACTGCATAATTATCCCATATCTTTTCTCACTTTGAGATAGTTGCATTAATTGGTTTATCAAGACTTTTTTTAATGCACTCCCCGCAATAGCTTCTCGTGTCGTATCTTTACTTCGAACAGCGTGAAAAAATTCATTACAGATGTTTTTGGATTGTTCATTCCAGCTATATATCAAACCAGTTTGAAAATAATTCGGATGAATTTTGGCAGTTGAAGATGCTGGATAATCCCGACGTCCATGTGACCAGTTAATAATATACGAGTAAAAAATTAACATTCGGTCTAACAACACATACATGAACTGAATATTTTCAATTGGCCCAAGACAAATCGTTTGTTTTCCTAAATGAATTCCCAGAAGTTTTGTTTTGGCTAGCCTCTGTTTTCCTTTAAACTTCATCAAGCTCGCGCTTGTCAAACTCCCGATTGCAGAAAATAACCCAAACGTTAATCCTGCAGTGGCAAGATCAAACACAGCACCGATTATTCCACCAGCAAGACCTGCTGCTGCTACCAATTCCCCTGATGTAAGCCCTAAATATTTCCATGTTTTTTTACTCATTAAGTCATCATGTAATATGGAATGTGCTGGTAAATCCACATTAAAAATATTATGCTTAAATAATGCACGAATCATTTCGCGTGATTTTTTTTCCATAGAGGCAATGTCATGATTAAATTGTTCATAAAGCAATTTTTCTTCAGTATTGTCAGTTGTGTATGGATGTGTCATTCTTTTTTGAATACGATAACTGAGGGCATCATAGAGTAATGCACAGATAATTTCAGTGGTTAAGTAGTTTCGGTTTTCCCAGTCTTTTTTAAACGCTGAAATAACGTCTTCTAATGCAATGGTCCAGTCTTGATCAATGCTTTTTAAGGCTTCCAGCAACTCAATACGTTCTGCATAAGTCGCTCGGTTGGCATTAAATAGTCGTGTCATATTAAAATGCTTACGGAATTCAGATTTCCATTGATCTAAATAGAATGTTTCATCCTGTTTACAATTCAGTATAGCCATACGAGGCAGACCTGTTAGTCTCAAGATTTCCATTTCTGCAAGGTCTGACCTGCGTATAGGTCTTGAACCATCAGCGATAAAAATAATACCTGATCCTTCAGCAATGGGTTTGAATAACTCACAATCATCTTTAAAGTTGGGATTGCCGATATGTTCTTTACGAAAATGAGATATTAGGTCTGCGGGTAACCCTTGATATTGTTTTATCCATTGTAGAATTTTCTGTGGATTTTGAAATCCGGGAGTATCAATAAATCGAATCCGTTCTTTTCCGTCAATTTTGACTGAAAAGGGTTGACATTCTTTGGTTTCTCCGGGAGTAGGACTAACGCGAACAGAATCATTTTCAGCAAGTGTCGATACAACTGCAGATTTCCCCTCATTCGGATGTCCAACAATGGCAAAAGAAAGAATAGAATTGTTCATAGTGCTTTTATACCTATTTTTATTTTCTGGGTTTCAAATGAAAAATTTTGGAAATGCTATCAATAACCCTTGAATACAATAGTAGAATATTTTATTGTAGATTTAAAGATAAAAAAATTCATCAACTAACATTTACCATTTAATTTTGGAGATAAAAACACATGTCTTATGATGTAAAAACGATAAAAGCACCGCGACTAACTGGGCCTTTTCTTAAAGCGTTTACTTATATCTTGGAAAATCGAATTTCAAGGCAATTCGTTCTTGCAAAACTATTCAAAGACGCTGGCATTCATGATTTTAGAAATTTACAAATTCAGGAACAACCCACATTTTATCCAATACAGCATAATCAAGGAAAACAGACCGTTTCTCACCCGCAACAACAACAGACCTATGAATCTAAAAAAAGGCCTTGGGTTGATGTAAATACAATTGCTAAGGCATATCGGGCAAAAGAGATAACGCCGATTGAGATTGCTGAGCATGTAATTCAACGTATTCGTCAACACAATCCAAAACTTTCAATTTTCATTCGATGGAATGAAGAAGATATTTTAGCCCAAGCTAAAGCATCGGCCAATCGTTTTTTAAATGGGCAGCCTATTGGACTTCTTGATGGAATTCCAATTGCTGTTAAAGATGAAATTGATCAAGAGGGATATCCAACTACTGTAGGTACATCTTTTTTAGGCAATCAGTCAGCTAAACAGGACGGCACGTCCGTTGCCAGACTACGAAAGTCAGGTGCAATACTCATTGGCAAAGCAAACATGCATGAAATTGGCATTGGAGTAACAGGATATAATTCTCATTATGGGACTCCAGAAAATCCGTATGGATTAAAACACTATCCGGGAGGATCATCAAGTGGATCGGCTGCTGCTGTCGCTGCAGGATTCTGTCCAATTGCTGTTGCTGCTGATGGTGGCGGTTCCATTCGAATTCCATCTGCGTTTTGTGGAACAGTTGGATTAAAACCAACGTTTGGCAGAGTCAGCGAACATGGAGCTGCACCACTGTGTTGGAGTGTGGCTCATATAGGGCCAATTGGCACCTGTGCTCAAGATGTTGCTTTGGCCTATATGACGATGGCAGGCCCTGACCCAGAAGACCCGTTAAGTCAATATCAACCTGATCTGATCATACCTCAATTAGATAATATGGATTTAACAGGAATTCGCATCGGTATTTTTTCAGAATGGTTTCACGATGCAGATCAAAACATTGTGGTTGCCTGTGAAAATATGATTAAACACTTTGAAAACTGTGGAGCACAAATCATACCTATTGACATCCCGAATCTTGAAGCCATCCGCGTTGCTCATATGATTACGATTGCTTCTGAAATAATCACAGCGATGTCCCCGCATTATTTGGACAATCTTATGGAATTTGGTTATGATGTTCGTATTAACTTGGCAATTGCGCTTGAACTTACAAATAAAGACTATGTTAAAGCGCAACAAGTGCGAACGCTTGCCATGAAACAACTCAATAACCTGTTTAACACAATCGATGTGATTGCAACGCCAGCAACAGCATGTACAGCGCCACCAATTAAAAAAGATGCGTTGAGTATAGGTGAATCTGATTTAGAAACACTATCCAAAGTCATGCGATTTGCCCCTTTAGCAAACCTCACGGGGAATCCGGCAATTGTTTTTCCAGTGGGGTATAATTCAAAGGGTTTACCCATTGGTATGCAGCTTATTGGAAACCATTGGCAGGAACATTTACTCTTAGAAATTGCTCGTGTTTCTGAGTACTTTATTACAATTCAAAAACCCAATACATGTTACCCAATTCTTTAGGTAACCATAGAATAAAAATGAGGGCGTATTGCGATACGCCCGTCCTTAACACATCTTAACAACTTAAAAAACAATGAAAAAATTACCCATCGGAACACAAGATTTTGAAGTGTTACAAAAAAGCGGCTCATTTTATCTGGATAAAACCAAACATCTTTTTGAGATTTTATCCAGCAGTGATAGATATTATTTTTTTTCAAGACCCAGACGTTTTGGAAAAAGTTTAATGCTATCCGTTATAAAAAATATTTTTTTAGGTAAACAAGAATTATTCAAC
>PDZT01000017.1 GCA_002753105.1 Deltaproteobacteria bacterium YD0425bin50
TTTTAAACCTTTTTTTTTTCTTTATTCTCCTTAATAGCCGCATCAATTATTCTGTATATTCATTAAATTTTTTCAAATTGTTTTTATTTTAACTCATTTTATTCTATCTTGCAATATAATATAATATATGAAATATACAAAAAAATTTGATCACATAAGGCACAAATATTTACAATTTTATCATAGTTAAGGAACGTATCTCCTATGTTATGGACAGTTGGAAAATATACAAAGCAACGCGGGTTTAGCTTTCCGGGAGTTCGATTACGTCTTTTTCACGGTTATTCATATTTAAAACAGTTTCAGGATATGCAACAAGTCTTGTGTCTTTGGTTTTATCACAGTCGTGGTGCACCTATTGTTCCGTATGACAAACTTGTGATCGGATATCCGATGCTAAATGAAAAAGAAAAAGAAAATGTGTCAACATGTGTTAATGAACTATTCACTTTTGAAGAAATAACCGCACTCAAAGGATATCTTTTACGGAGATATAACATGCCGTTGTTTACGTTTGAAGAGCGACTTCTGATTCCAAAAAATAAATTTTCACAGGTTCCACCAATTGGTGTTATTAATGATGGAAAACCCGGGTGCTGGATTCGTCTTTATGAAAACAAAGACTATAATTTACCGTTTAAAGTCAAAGGCTATCTTGATTTAAGGCCTCAAGAATATTAGATAGTGGAGATAATCATGGGTCTGATTTTTGAAAAAAAAAATAGTATTGCGTATTTAATGTTGAATCGTCCAGAGGCAAGAAATGCAATTGATTCAGAAACCGTTTTAGAACTCATTTCAGCTTGGGAAACGGTTCGCGATGATCATGATATCAAATGTGCTGTGATTACAGGTGCGGGTGATAAGGCTTTCTGTACAGGTGCTGATCTTGGCAATTTAATTCCTTTATTTACCGGTGCTCGAAAACCAGAATCAGAAGCAGAACAGCAAGTTCAAAAAAATCCATTTTTAGCTCAAAAAGCATTACTGAGGGATTTTGAATTGTATAAACCCATTATCGCAGCAATTAATGGTGATGCCATAGCCGGAGGGATGGAATTATTGTATTCTACGGATATTCGGGTTGCCTGTGAATCTGCCCGGTTTGGTCTTCAGGAAGTGAAATGGGCAATTTTTCCAATGGGTGGTTCAACTGTAAAACTTCCACGTCAAATTCCTTTTGCCAAAGCAATGGAAATTTTGTTGACTGGAGAACTTTTTCAAGCAACCGAAGCCCTATCCATGGGATTTATCAATAAGATTGTTCCTCAACAAAAGGTCTTGGAAGAAGCAGAAGCATATGCAAAAACCATTGTTAAGAATGGTCCGCTTGCTGTAACTGCCATTAAAAAGGCCGTGCTAAATAATATTGGACTGACACTAAAAGAGGGTTTATCCAAAGAATTTGAAATCGCTATACCCGTTTTTTTAAGCAAAGATGCTCAAGAAGGTCCAAAAGCATTTAAAGAAAAAAGAGAACCCATTTTCCAAGGCAAGTAACATGTTTTGAGCTGGGAGGGGATGTATATGAAAGTCGTTGGTTTAACCGGAGGAATTGCTACTGGAAAATCGACAGTATCATCCATGTTTGCCGATGCTGGCGCTGAAATCATTGATACAGATCAAATCGCTCATGATGTTGTTCAAAAAAATAAGCCAGCATGGACAGAAATTATATCGTATTTTGGAAAAGAAATTCTTCAAACAGATGGTGAAATTAACCGTCCATATCTTGGGGATATCATTTTTAACCATCAGGAAAAAAAAGCTAAACTGAATAGTATTGTGCATCCCTATGTGTTTTTAGAAATCGCAAAACAATTGGAAACGCTTGAAATAAAATCTTCTAATGGCATTGTAATTATTGATGTACCATTATTAATCGAAGTTGGAATGCATAAAGGTCTTTCAGATGTAATTCTCGTATATGTACCAGAATCAATTCAGATACAACGATTAATGGAGCGAGACCATCTTACATACGATCAAGTGATCATGCGTATTCGTTCACAAATGCCTATTGATGAAAAAAAATCGTTTGCCAATATTGTGATTGATAATAGTACAGATATTGAGACGACTCGTAAACGAATACAGGATGTGTATGCGTACTTATCGGTAATGTAAACGTTTTCCACAATATAAATTATCCTTATATATCGTAATCGTAATCTTAATCGTAATCTTAATCTTAATTTCGTTGAATTCTAAAGATTACGATTACGATAACCATTCCTCCATGATCCATTGAGCAATATATTCACTGCCATTTGAATGAGTATGTTGATATTTAGGCAGATGGATCAGTGGTTCTAAGAACGTACTCCAGTCATGAGAATAAAACAGGTGTTCATCAATGGATATGCCCGACATATGGGTTTGAATATACTGGACAAGCGGTTTGGATTCCCTGAATATTGGTCTCGCAATATAACCAAAAGGAATACCTGCATAATACACTTCAGCAAGCGTACTGTAGCCGACTTTTCCAATGACTGCATCACATGCGCCTACTAAGTCTGGATGAAAAAAACAAGAATCATTCGGTAAACAGATTACGTTTTCTTCTCTTTTAAATTGTTTGGATGCTCCCGGAACAATAAACTCTACATGCGGATACTGTTTCAGATGATCTATCAGTATGTTCTGTGAGGAAATCCCACCCATCGTAATTAAAATCAACTGTTGTGATGAATGAATGTGCAATTCATTACGAATTTGTAGTGATTTTTTTTTAATTGCTCTGCTAACAGGAGGCGTTGTTAACTCTGAAGATTGTGGGTTGCACACAGGTTCTGTTTGAATGCGATAGGTTGCCTGAGTAAACACATCATGAAGGTAATCGATATAAACATTTATTCGGTTATCAATTCGTTTATAGGGTTCATAAATCCAATCCCATGTAAAATTTTCAATTAAAATGGATGGGATATTTGCTTGATTCGCAACATCGATTCCAATTGGAGATATATCGCAGATAAGCAGTTTACATTGGTAGTTTTTGACTTGATCTGCAAGTTGTGTAACTAAATCCTGATTCAGTGGATAAAACCGGTTTAATGCTTCTATGCTGGATGATATATCTTCATGAAGCGGATTGTGTTGGATCAGTCCAATATCTGTCAGGCAATCGATGTATTCGTAATAATTACCGAGTGAATTTTGGAAAAACCACGATGGAACTTTTGTAAAAATATAAAAGTGTATATCCGGTTTTTGTTGATGAATTGCCTCCATTACAGCACACGCCCGGGCCGCATGCCCGAACCCATGCGATGATATAAAATATGCAATAGTGTCCATAAGTAAGGTTTTGTTTTTAACGAGTATGAGGTAGATAGAATTGTGAATGCAGTATATGAATAGGAAAATGGGCATAAAGAGCTATACAAGTATCACTAAATATGACTTGTATAGCTCTAATAAAGGCTATAGGGGGATCACTTTATTCACTTCCCGATGGATACAAAAATAAATATCTTCATCAGATCCATAAATATCAACAATATCTTTATGATTGATCAGGTTTTCAATTACATGCGCCGTGAGATACAGAGTAACAATATGTGGCTGATGACTTAGATTTCGAAATGGGGCAATTTTGTAATCAATATCAAAATCCTGAGCGTGGATCAGGTTTTCTAAATACGTTTTAATTTCTTGTTCAATCCCATTTTTATTGGATGTTTCGATGAGTTTATTCTCGATTAATTTCATGGCAATAGAATTGCTCAATGGATCGATATGTTCTCTCAAATCACCAATGGCTTTTTTTCTTGAACGCTCTTTGGATGTTTCAATTTTAGATAAAATACGCGTTTCACGATGACTTGGGCGAAATACTTTTGGCATCTGATTTACCTTTTTTCTTCACATTGATTTTTATAAATAGCATCGATGGTATTAATTCCGTGTCAAAATTTAATTCTGTTAATAATTCATATTGGTATTAGAAAGCAAGTGAAATATTGAATTTATTCATAACAGACGTCGTTTTTTTTAATAAAAAATTAAGTTCGGTTGACTACGATTTAATAACAACTCGAAATAATTGAGATCAATAAAATAATTTGAAAACCCAATTTACAATGGTATCATCATGTGTTAAAGCAGAATTATGCGAAGTTTAGAGAAGAGCCAAACCCCAACGGATATAGTACTGTTAATGTCAGGGGGAACATGAATTTGCTCTATCCATCAGTAAATAAAAGGAGATAACACAAATGAGTATTCATACAAATCTTTCAGCAGATGGTAATACCTTAACCCTTCTTATTCAAGGACGCTTTGATATTTCTTTATATAAAGCTTTTGGTGATGCGTATCAACCTTATATTGGTAAGATATTTAGTTATAGACTTGATTTCACACAGACTACATATATTGATAGTTCGGCTATCGGAATGCTATTAATGCTTCGTGAACGCGCTGGAGGAGACAAAGCAAGTATTGTTTTGGAAAAAGCATCCCCAACAATTCGAGATGTTTTTAAAGTGACGCATATGGATTCGTTATTTCGTATTGAATAATACAGCATTATTTTATTATTTTTTTTTAAATAAACTTTGCGATGAGAGATAAATTCTATGACTTCTCAGAGGCACATACTTATTGTAGATGATATTGAATTCAACAGAATATATTTAAAGGATATATTGGAATCTAGGGGCTTTATTATTACTGAATCTGAAGATGGACAAGATGCATTAGAAAAAATTCAACACCTTGACACTAATTTTGATCTTGTGATTACTGATATCATGATGCCTATAATATCTGGCATTGACCTGGTGAAACAACTTAGAGAGGATGGCAATGATATTCCTGTAATCGCAATTACCGCAGGTCAGAATAGAGACACAGTGATTCAGTTGCTCAAGTTAGGATGTGATGATTATTTTGAAAAACCATTTGTTCCATCAACACTGCTTAAAAGCGTTGAATTTGTATTAAATAAATCAGAGTTAAAAAAAGCGCAAAAACAACTCATTCAACTCAATAATGAGATTGAAACCCAATTTTTGCTTTCTGAAAAAATTTTGGAGACAAGTGTCCGTAATGATATTATCCCAGAAAATATTACCTACTTTTTAAAGCCTTGGCGCAAGGTAAGTGGGGATATCATGTTATGTTCAGAATTAAAAAATGACCGACAGGTTATTTTATTTGCTGATCTTTCAGGGCATGGTCTTTCAGCAGCTATTTCCGCTATTCCATTGATCTACCTTTTTAATCAGGAACGTCGAACAATTTTTAATTTGATTCATACATTAAATAGCTTTTTTAAAAATAACATGCCTGTGAGTATTTTTCTATGCCTAAGTATTATTGAAATTGATTATAAAACGGGCAAAGTAAAAATTTTTCACGCAGCCATGCCAGACGGATTTATCTTTAATTCAAACGGCATTCAACATCGGTTTTCATCTCAATCACCGCCGCTGGGTATTCTTTCAAATGAGCATTTAACCATAACTTTTCAAACTTTTTTTTTAGAACCCGGCGATTGTATTTTACTCTTTTCAGATGGCCTGATCGAAGCTGTGAATAAGCAAAATGAACCGTTTGGTATGTTACGTTTGGAAGATGCTCTAAACGCTAATAAAAAATCAAGTATGGTGATTGAGGATTTAAAATCTATGGTTGAATTGCACATGAAAGATATTCCGCAACAAGATGATATTTCGGCAGTTTGTATTGAATACAAAAATCAAGTCAAAGTATGTGGAAATGCCGTTGAATTTTGCCAACCTATGCCGATTCCTTGGAAAATCTCTGGGATATTTGATTCATCAGTAATAAAATTCAAAGATATTCCGCCGTATCAGGAATTGGTGGAAGATTATATTGAATCCCATCCAATTTTAAAAACCCATAAGGTAAAGATCAATCTGATCCTAGCAGAACTGTATAATAATGCGCTTGATTATGGGCTGCTTAGGCTCGATTGTAATTTAAAAAAAGAAATTTCCCAATACCCCCTCTTTTTTATAGAACGAGAAAATCGACTATCGCAATTAAAAGAAGGTCATATTCGCATTGATCTGGTGATTGAAATATATAAAGATATCGGAAAACTTACAATTCGTATTGAAGATACGGGGCATGGGTTTGATTATCAGAACTTTTTAAATCAGCCTATAAAGATCGACGGGTTTAGTCAACGTGGCTTGTATTTAGTTAAAAGCATATGTCATAGTCTGAATTTCAATGAAACAGGGAATGTGGTAGAAGCTATATATATGTGGAAAGAGGAATGATATTCAATATTAATGAAGATTGACATGAGTCCAGATGTAATTACAAAGCGGCTTAATATAGTCAATCAATTAAGACGTATTTGCCTTTCACTTGCAGATTCAAGCGCAGGGAAAAAAATTCGCAAACACTATGTTGAAAATAAAACCGTTCAACGGACATCTCTCGCTATTGGTCATACAAGAAAAAAATAAAAGAATATAGCTATTTTGTGGGCAAAACTTATGCCTGCCGTAATTTTAATTTAATAACAATATTAAATGGAGAAGTGTATGAAAAAAATGATGCTGTTGTGTGGAATGGGTCTTTTTTTTGGAATGGTTACCATGTCTGTAATAGCCGGTGCAGCTCCCTCATGTGATGATATGGAGAAATTTGTCGCGGCACTCTATGAAGCTGCGGAATACATTAGTGAAACCCGCGGTGATTTTACTGAAAATCCCCAAATGGAAAAAGACATGGATACAGTTGTTTCAGTGTTGCAAACCATTGCTGATCAAGAAAAGGATGAGAGGTTTACGGATGCACTGAAAGCCATGACAAAGATTTGGAATAAGGAAACATGGAAAGGGAATGATGTCAAAGAATTTAAAAGAGCTTTTGATGCAACCGCAGTTGCATTAGAGCGCGTGTATGACAAACATTGCGCTGATTAACAACACCATAGGATGAATTGTATGCTTGAACATACTCAACGCACAGATATAATTGAAAAAAATCAGGAGAAAGAAATGCCCTCATTAAATCACAGTTATATCTGTGCTCAGTTAATGCGTCAGCTTTTACAAAATGAAACGATCCAACCGCTTCCTGAACTGACGCTCGACATTGAAAACGGAATGACACCTGATATTTCCATTTTTCCAAAAGAAAAAATTCGTCCTGATTTTTTTGAAGATATTTTGAAAGTTAAAGAATTACCCATCCTAGCTATCGAAGTTGTATCGCCAACCCAGAGTATTCACACAATCATTGAAAAATCTAAACAGATGGTGAATTTTGGAGTTAAGACCGTCTGGACAATCGAACCCTGTGGAAGAAGTATAGTTGTAATCAATAAACAGGGTAAACAACTATTTCATGGAGAACTCGTAGAAAGTGAGGGTATTAAGGTTGATTTTTCAAAAGTTTTCAGTAACTAACTTCTCAGTTTCACCATATGGATGATACCCTTTTTTTAACTTTTTTCAACTGTACGATACACATCAAAGACATATATAAAAAAATAAGTAACATCCAATACTATTGAAAGGCTCTTTATGAAAGATAAGGTATTAGTCATTGAAGATGATCCAGAAGCACTAGAAAAAATTGGCAGATTTCTTCAAAAAGAAGGATTTGAAATTTTTCTAGCAGATGATGCAGAGACAGGCTTACGTTTTTTTGATGAATACCAACCAGATATGGTCATTACAGATTTGAAGATGCCCAAAATTAGCGGCGTCGATATCTTACGAAAAATAAAGTTTTTCTCGCCTTATACACCTGTGATTATTGTTACAGGGTATAAAGATACTGATGCTGCAATAAGCGCTATTGAAGAAGGAGCGCTTGACTATATCAAAAAGCCCATTGATTTGTATTCGCTTTTGCCTGCGGTTGGCCGAGCTAGAGAAATCATTCGCCGTCATAAGGAGAACAGCTCTTATCCATTAATCCTTGTGGTTGAAGATGAAGAATCTGCAAGAAACAGACTGATACGAGCGTTTCAAAGTGAAGGATATAAAGTGTTGTTCGCAGAAAATGGCGAAGAAGGTATAGCAGTATTTAAAAATAATAAGATCGATATTGTCTTGCTCGATATTAAAATGCCCAAAATGGACGGATTGACTGCTTTGCAACATATGCGTGATATTTCCAGTGATTTTGAGGCCATTATTTTAACAGGATATGGGGATGAAAGCGATGCGATTCGGGCTATGCGATGCGGCGCATTAAGCTTTATTAAAAAACCGATTGATCTGGAACAAACCTTTGCAACTATTGAAAAAGCTATTCATGTTCTGACATTAAACCGGTCTTTAAAATACCGTTCAAGAGAATTGGAAATTGCCAACGAAATTATCGCAATGGTTACAAAAGATAAGGAAATATATATTGATTTTGGGCACAAAGAATTATCATCCACAAAAGAATTTGCTGAAAAATTGTTAAATGTCATCCCGCTTGGGTTAATGGTGGTTACTGAGAATTTTGAAATTGTTTATGTGAATAATCGATTAAAAGACTTATTTATTCAGTATCAGATAATTAGCAATCAAACCATCGATGCGTTCACTCAAATCGGCATTTGCTTATCTTTAGATGAGTTTAAAGAAATACTTACCCGTTGTTTTGAAAAACCTGTGGGACATATTGAATTTGTTCAAACCGGCAGATATTCAAACATTACACTAACGCAAATGATTCATATGGTCTCAGGAACAAAACAAAAAGTGATGATATTGCTCATGCGTGAAGAACGAAAGAGATAGGGGGGATACATGAGTGCTGTAATTAAAGTTTCAGACTTATCCATAGAAGACTTCAAGATATTAATTAAAAAAACAATTCGTGAGACATTACATGAATTCATTTCTCGAGAGATTGATGATGATGATCAAGCTGAACTTGAAACGATGTTTGGAAAAACTCCAACTTCTGAATATCCTGTATATGAACGAGAAATTGAAATATGAAATGGAAGGTGCAATATACTAAACAATCTTTGAAATTTTTCAAAAAATCTTCTATTTCTATTGAGTCTATTGATCATCTGATTCAAGAAGCAATTAAGTCAGTCATCCATCATGAAAATACAAATATAAATATAGTAAAGATGAAGGGTGAATGGAAAAATTTTTATCGAATTCGTAATGATGGCTTACGCATTATTCTAAAATTTAAACACGAAGAACACATTGTCCTGATCCACCGAATTGGTTGGCGTGGAGATGTATATAAATAAATAGTAAATATAAATGATAGTCCCAAAAAGCATGACTCATGAGTTTGAGGAGCGAAATAAAATACATGGATAAACGTGCTGTTCTGATAGTGGATGACGATTCTACGATTCGTGAATTATTAGAAAAAGTGGTAAAGCGATTTTTTTTCGAAACCTATATTGCGAATAATGGACAAAATGCTTTAGATGTTATTGGAGAAAAGCCTATCGATATTGTTTTGGTTGATATCAAACTACCTGACATCGATGGCATATCCTTAATAGAAGAAATCAAAACGTTAAATCCAAATTGTGAAGTGATTGTCATCACAGGGTTTGGCAGTGTTGATATCGCTACTCAGTCGTTAAGAAAAGGGGCGATTGATTATATTGAAAAACCCATCAATCTTGATGAATTATCCACAGCGTTAGGCAGAGCTGTTGAAAAGCTGATAGAAAAAGAACAACTGATTTACCGGAATACACTTCTTGTCATTGATGATGATAATCAGGTGGTTTATCGAATGAAACGCTTTCTAGTTGATTCCGGATATGATGTCTATACCGCAACGAGCGGTGAACAAGGCTTGCAGATTGTTGAAAGTCATAAAGTGGATGTTGTGCTTACGGATATAAAAATGAAAGGCATGGATGGGATTGAGGTGCTTCGCAAAGTAAAGCAGTTTTATGATGATGTAGAAGTCATCATGATGACAGGTTTTAAAGATGAAGAAACCTCTATTAATGCGTTGAGAGCAGGTGCCATTGACTACATTAATAAACCCGTGAACTTAGATGAACTGTTGTTTGCTATTAAAAAAGCAATAGATCGGATTAATCTTCATCGAATGCGCGCTTATCGGTTTCGGGAAATGAAAATTTCCAAAGAAATCATTGACCGGATGAATGAAGAATTGGAAAAGCGCATTCAGGCGAGAACAAAAGAATTGGATAAAGTTCAGGGACAGCTTTTTCAAACCTCTAAGCTGGCTACGTTAGGTGAGATGTCAGCGGGTCTTGCTCATGAAATCAATCAGCCTTTAAGTGGGATTTCTCTCATCGTCAAAAATTTTCGCAAACTCATTCAGCGAGATAGATTAAGTCAAGAAGATTTGTTAGATGGCATAGAAGATATTGAACAGGCGATTAAACGCATGGATAAGATTATTCAGCATATTCGTACATTTGCCCGTCAGGATATACGCAATTTTTCTATGGTCAATATAAATGATACGATTAAAAATGCATTAACATTGCTTGGTGAACAATTGCGATTACATGGTATTCAGGTGACATTAGAATGCGAAGAAGGGTTGCCAGATGTTGAAGGAGAACCTTATCAATTAGAACAGGTTTGGATTAATATGATGAGCAATTCACGGGATGCGATGGATGAAAAAGAACGGCGATTCAAAAAACAAAATGACAATTCAGATCAAGTCTATTCTAAAGAGTTTAAGATCATAACCTGTTTAAAAGAAGATAACACAGGAATAAACATTATGTTTAATGATAATGGTATTGGTATGCCGATTCATGTTAGAGAAAAAATGTTTGATCCATTTTTTACAACAAAAGAAGTAGGGCAGGCAACTGGGCTTGGACTGTCAATTAGTTATGGTATCATCCAAAATCATCATGGAGAGATATCTGTTGAAACTCTTGAAGGACATGGGACAACGATGATCGTTACGTTGCCGAAAGGAAAGAATTAATCATGGCCAATATTTTGATTATTGATGATGAACCCCTTATTAGAAAAACTTTGAAAAAAAATCTGGAACTTGAAGGCTATTCAGTTCAGCTTGCTGAAGATGGAGTTCAAGGTATTCAATTGTGTCATGAAACTCCGGTAGATATTATTATTCTTGATATTAAAATGCCTAAAATGAGCGGTCTTGAGGTATTAAAAGAAATCAAAAAAACGCCATCCTATACTGAAGTAATTATGATTACAGGTCATGGTGAAATTGAATCCGCAATTGAAGCCATGAAATCCGGTGCATTTGCGTATATTCGTAAGCCCATTGATTCAGATGAATTGGAAATTGAGATAAAAAAAGCTGCTGACCGGATTGAGTTAAAGAAACGGCTTGACGAATATACCAAGCAACTCGAAATTCAGAACAATGATTTGACGGTTGCTCAAGCAAAATTAGAATCACTTTACTCGTATTTACGTCGGGAATATGATATTGCAACCCATGTGTTTCGCAATGTGATCCGCAATAAAGATTTAAAATGCAAAAATGTTCGGATTTTATCCTCACCTGTTGATGTTGTGTGTGGTGATGTGGCGCTTGTGGTTCCTAAACCAGTCGGCGGTATGTATATGCTTGTGGGCGATTTTACTGGACATGGGTTGTCGGCTGCTATTGGCGCAATCCCAGTTTCTGAATTTTTTTATAAAATGACCAGTAAACTGGTTCCTTTAAAGCGAATTATTGCTGAAATCAATCAACTCTTAAAAGAAAATCTGCCAACAGGCTTGTTTTTATCGGCTTGCCTGATTGAATTAGACGAATTAAATGGTGAAATGCAGGTCTTTAATGCAGGTATGCCTGATATTTTTGTACTTCGAGATCAGGGAGGAATTAAACAGCGGATTAAATCCAGTCATCTTCCTCTAGGAATTGTGGATAATGAGAAGACTAATTTTATGATTGATTTGATTCCTATTGATCCATGTGACCGTGTATATATTTACACAGACGGTGTTATTGAGTCTCTAAATATTAAGCAGGAAATGTTTGGAAAGGAACGGTTAGAGATTATATTAAACCAGACGTACGAAAATGGAAGTATAATATTTGAACGGCTTGGGACTCAACTGGAACTTTTTTTAGATGGCAATCCTCAGCATGATGATATTACTATTGTTGAAATGGTGTGTGAATCCCGAAAAAAGATAAATACACCGCTTAAAGATATGACACCTGATTTAGATGTATTAAGCTGGCAGATGAGTTTTTATTTTAAGTGTCAGACGTTGATTGAACCCGACCCATTAAATGGGATTGTTCATATTATTGAAAATACACCTCAATTTATCAATCATTATGGAAAAATTTATCTGATTCTATCTGAGCTGTTTAACAATGCATTGGATTATGGTATTCTTCAGTTAGACCCGGACAAGAAAAAAAATCCAATTCATTTTGAATCATACTATGTAGAACGGGAAAAACGACTTGCAAGTTTGAATCATGGTGAGATTCAGATTATATTAAAATATACGCCGTTAAAACATGGGAATAAACTTATTATCGAGGTTACAGATACAGGTCTTGGGTTTAATTATCAACGGTATATGAGCAATACGCCATCTCCAAAACATATTAGCGGTCGTGGAATTTTTCTTGTTCGTTCTATATGTTGTGAGATACTGTACAATGAAAAAGGAAACAGTGTAAAAGCAGTGTATGTATGGGAATAGGAAAGAAAAGGAATGTGCAATGAATGAAATTGAAATGATCAACCAAAAATTACAGACTGAGCGTGATAATTTAAAGCAATATCTTGATCTTACCGGTACATTATTTGTTGTTTTAGATGCTCAGGGTAATGTTAATTTAATTAACACTAGAGGTGCTGAAATTCTGGGATATTCTGTAGAAGAGATCATTGGAAAATCATGGTTTGATCATTTTTTGCCACCCGGGATAAAAGATGACATACAAGATGTTTTTGGCCTGTTGATGAATGGGCAGGTTGACCCTGTAAGAACTTATGAAAGTTCAATCATCACACGGAACGGCAAAGTGAAAATTATTGAATGGCATAACAGTGTCATCAAAGATGAAAATGGTCATGTGTGCGGTATCATTGGGTCTGGTCAGGATATGACAGAAAAAAAAGAGTTGGAACTGAAGATGATTCAACTGAATATGGACCTTGAACAGCGCATTGCTTATCGGACGCTTGAACTCCGGATGACAAATGAAAAACTTTCAAAGGAAATTATTCAACGTAAACGTGCTGAAGAAAAGTTAAATAACGCATATCTGGAGCTTGAAAAATCCCATGATACGTTAAAAAATACGATGGTTCAATTGGTTCAAACTGAAAAAATGGCTGCATTAGGGGAACTAACAGCTAGTGTTGCGCATGAAATGAACCAGCCGTTGAATGTCATGAAAATTATAGCGCAAACCATGCTCAGAGATATTCAAAAAAATCGTTTTGAAAAAGAACAAGTCCAACATGATATTAAAGATATTATCAGTCAAGTTGATCGGATGGCAAAAATTATCGATCATATGCGAGTTTATACTCGGCGTACTGATGGAATGGTTTTTGAGGAATTATCAATCAATACAATTATTGAAAACACGTTGTTGTTTCTATCACAACAAGTCAAAAATCATGGAATTGACCTTGAACTATCCCTGACTCCAGATGTTCCATACATTCAGGGAGACCCTATCCGATTGGAACAGGTACTCGTTAATCTGATCAGTAATGCAAAAAATGCTGTGGAACAATCTCAAAGGTCAACCAAACTCATTGATATTCGAACCTGTGTTGTTGACGGCACTGATGAGTGTACAAATGAAAAAAAACAATGGGTTATTCTAGAAGTAAAAGACAACGGACATGGAATTCCAAGCACCATTAAGGAAAAAATTTTTCAGCCTTTTTTTACCACAAAAGAACCCGGAAAAGGAACGGGGCTTGGGCTACATGTCGTGAACACAATTATTCAGGAACATGGTGGAAAAATTGAAATAGAGAGTACTGAAGGTGAAGGAAGTACCTTTAGAGTGATGTTGCCGGCAAGGTAAAAAATTATTGAAGGGGTAGGTATGCCATGTATGGAAGATAGATATCAATCAACAGAATCGAAAGACGATAGCAACGTATGTTATCGTAAAATTAATTTTTCCAATTATGAATCACCGGCGGCTCAATATGGTATTCAAGAATACCAATTATCATTGAATGAGTTAAAAATTGATATGAATGCGTTGTATAATCTCAATTGGAAACTCGGAAGAAAAGGCGCTTGGCTCAAAAAAGGAATGACGGATCAACAAGTTGATATTCTAAGAAGAGAGTGGTTACAACGATCTGAGGAAAAAGGATGGATAACTCCACACGGTATTGTAGGTTTATTTCCCTGTCAATCTATAGAAAATACACTGATTATTTATAATCCGATCGATGTACAGAAAGAGATCGTTCGTATTGATACAGATACGCTAAAAGGCATCGATACATGTGATTTTTTTTCTATTGCTCGTTTCTTTTTGAGTGTGGATACGGGGAAAATAGATACTGTCGGTTTTCTTATTTCAACTGCCGGTGTTTTTTCCCGTTCAGCAATCAATGAATATAAATCGAAACATGATCAAACGTCTGCTGAAATGATTCAGGGATTAGCTGATCGAGTGGCTGAAGATATGGCGAATTATTTACAAAACAGGCTGATCATGATGGCTAATTTAACAGTGGAAACGACTCCAGTAACTCGTTATCAACCGGGGTATCCCGGATTAGACATCAAATATAATCAACTGATTTATCAGATTCTTCAGGCATCCCGTATTCAAATTATGCTGAATGAACGCTTTGAATTTATTCCAGAAAGTACGACATCCGCATTAATATGCTTTCATCCTGATGCTACATATGGTTAAAGGGGCGTATCTAAAGGTTGGGTGACGTGTTGTATTTTTTTTTAGAGGGGGAAAACGTTGAATACTATAAAGATAAAACAAATGTATGTTTGGATGACAATGATTGTGTTGTTATGGTGTCCCATTCCCATTGCTGCGTCACAGACCCTGACTGTTGAAGATATCATCAATCAGATTGAAAAAAAGCTCAATTCATCTGGTGTAAAGATTCCTTTTTTTCAACAGTCAACATTAAAAATGATGCAGATCATGGACACTGCAGAAGGCTATCTTCTGCTTAAAGTTCCCGGAAAAATGAGATGGGTATATGAAAAACCAGAAAAGCATTTTATTATTACGGATGGAACTCAACTGTGGATTTATCGCCCAGATGAACATCAGGTAATGGTTGGAAAGGCTTCAACTTATTTTGGAGATGGTAAAGGCGCAAGTTTTCTTTCGGATATTCGAATCGTAAAATCCTGTTTTGATGTTCAACTTTATGGAGAAGATGCGTATCAGTATAAACTAAAACTGATTCCTAAAGTCAAAAAAGAGGACATCGTTTCTATTAATTTGTTGATTTCAAAAAAAACATTCGATATCCAAGAAGTTCTAACCTACAATGCTTATGAAGATGAAACCAGAATTATGTTAAAACAGCCCGAGTATATTGATAATTTAGATGATGCTCAATTTTCATTTACAGTTCCAGAAGGGGTTGAAGAATTGCAGTTACAGGAGTAACAAATCATAAGGTGTTATATGCCTAGTATTATTGATCAAATCAGAACATTAAGACAGCAGCGAAATGCAATTATCCTTGCTCATAATTACGTGTTACCTGAGGTTCAGGATATTGCGGATATGTGCGGTGATTCGCTTGAATTAAGCAGAAGAGCTTCTGAAACAAATGCAGATGTGATTGTGTTTTGTGGAGTCCGATTTATGGCGGAAACAGCGTCTATACTTTCTCCAGATAAAAAAGTATTGCTGCCAGTTTTAGATGCGGGATGTCCTATGGCAGATATGGTTACGCCTGAACAGTTAAAGCAAAAAATGCAGATGCTTCCCAATATTCCTGTGGTAACGTATGTAAATTCGAATGCAGATGTCAAAGCATTGTCAACAGTATGCTGTACTTCTGCAAATGTCGTTGATATTGTAAATCAAATGGAATCGGATGAAATTTTAATGGTTCCAGATAAGAATTTGGCAAGATATGCGGCGAGGTTTACGCAGAAAAAAATTCATTTATGGGATGGATATTGTCCAATTCATCATCAATTGACTTCAGATCAGGTTATTCAAGCCAAAAAAGCCTATCCAAAAGCTGAATTTATCGCTCATCCAGAGTGTTCAAGTGATGTATTGGACATGGCCGATGCAATTTTAAGCACTTCAGGCATGATTGCACATACAACCCGTTCTTCACATTATGAATTTATTATTGCTACTGAAATGGGGATGTTGTATCCCTTACAAAAAGCAAATCCTCAAAAACAGTTTTATTCAGCTTCACCATCTCTGATTTGCCCTGATATGAAAAAAATTCATTTGGCCGATATTCTAAACTGTTTATCATTGCTTTCTAATGAAATTAAAGTACCTGAGGAAATCAGAGTGTTAGCCTACAACTCTGTAGAGCGCATGATTCGTATGAAATAATTTTTTAACTTATTTATGATAAACCTATTAAATCATTTAAGGAATGTATTATGAGCGAGGAAAAAAAAAGCATATTAAAAGAGGGTATTATTAAAACACTTTTTTCAATGGTTATTGGTCAAAATACGCTTAGTGATGATAAGCTAGAGGCGATTCGTGAGTTAATCGTCGAATTGATCGAAAAACTGAATAAATCCAAAGATGAACTTGTGACGATGTTTGGGCGTGAAATTGGTGTCGCCATGGCAGCAGTAATCAAAGAACCCCTGTCACTGTTTGCAGATAATAAAAAAATTCAAATTACCATAGAAGTGATTTCAAAGGATGATAACGTACAAAAAAATGAAGAAAATAAAGCAGGGGAGGGGATCAATAAAGAAGAAACTCCAAAACCAGTATTGCAGGAACCAGTTGAGAAGATTGTCAAAGAAATAGATATTCCAATAAAACCATCAAAAACGAAACCATCGAAAAAAAAATAATCCATGAAACCTTGGGAACGTCTTATATATAAGCTGATCATTTTTGTTTTTCGCTCCATGGGACTTTTATCACGAAAACAATGCTTTAGTCTGGGTGCGTTTTTTGGAAACCTTTGGTTTTCAATAGATAAAAGACACAGGAAGCTTGTACTTCAAAATATTACTCTGGCACTGGGTAATGACATGAGCGAGTATCAGTGCAAGCAACTCTGTAGGCGTATTTTTCAAAATATTGCCACCATGTGTTTTGAGATCGGTTGGTCGCTGAGTAAAACACCTGAAGAATTATCAGGATATTTTACTATTCGCGGCATGGAAAATTTAAAACGAGCAATAGATATGGGTAAAGGCGTATTGCAACTCACAGGCCATATTGGTAATTGGGAAGTAGCCTTAACTGTCTTATCTCAGGGAGACTATCCAATCAATATCGTGTATAGACCGCTGGATTTCAAACCGTTAGATCAGTTTATCCTATATTTGCGTACTCGTTTTGGTGTAAAAATGTACCCATTGCATCAGGCTAATACTTATATTAAAGATGCGCTTTCGAAAAATGAGGTGGTTATTGTTTTATTGGATCGGAATACGGGGTGCAGTCGGGGGACATTTGTTGATTTTTTTAACAGGCCAGCCTGTGCGCATAAAGGACTTGCAAGTCTTGCACTGAAAACTGGCGCACCTGTTATGCCTCTGTTGACAGTAAGAGATATTAATGGGTATATCATTGAATACGGTGAGATTATTCCAATGATTCAAACGGGCGATCACACCAAAGATATTGAAGCCAATACCCAAAAATATACTGAAGTTCTAGAATCCATTATTCGCCGTTACCCTGATCAGTGGTTTTGGGTACATAATCGATGGAAAACAAAACCTTATTCAATTTGGCCAAGAAATGAAAAAAAATGCTAATGAATACAGTTTCGGATATTAACCACGGAAAACACGGAAACACACGGAAAAAATTAAACAGAAGGATCATCATATGGCTTTAAATCCAAAATTATTAGAAATTCTGGCTTGTCCTAAATGTAAAAAAAGCGTTTACCTGAACGAACAACAAAATGGGTTAATTTGTGATGCATGTCAATTGATATATGAAGTAAGAGACGATATCCCAATTATGCTGATTGATGAAGCAAAACCTTTAAAAAACAAATAAACGCCATCAATGAGCGAACCGAAATCTCCTAAAAAAGCCAAATTGGTTATCAGTGTTTTTTTAAAAGAAACATCCTATATCCATGCTGTCAGTGACGAACTTACCACATCATTTGGCCACATGGATTTAATCAGTTGCTGGCTGCCTTTTGATTATACGCAATATTACGAAGCAGAAATGGGGGCTCCGTTATTCCGTAGGCTTTTCAGTTTTAAAACCTTAATCGAACAGGAAACGCTGCCTGATATTAAATGGACGTGCATATCGATTGAAAAAAGAATGACATCCAATGGTAATCGGTTGGTCAATATTGACCCGGGTTACTTGTTACATGAACGGTTTGTTTTGGCCACAGGAAAGAATTATTCGCATCGCATCTATATTGGAAAAGGAATTTATGCGGATTTAACGTTCATTTTCCAGCAAGGCCAGTTTAAAAAACTCGATTGGACATATCCTGATTACGCAGACACAAAACTACTTTCATATCTTTCTCTAATTCGTAAAAAATATTCGCGCGATCTCAAAGAATTAACCACACTTAATAACATGGAAACTAGCTTATGATGAAAAGCATGACAGCCTATGCGGTTTCTAGCATAGAAGCAGACAATAGAACGATTACCATCGAAATTCGATCCTACAATAGCAGGAATCTTGATATTGTTTCTCGGATTCCGCAAGGATATAGTGTATATGAAGATCGAATCAAAGAACTAATATCTCAGTATGTAGAACGAGGTAGATTAGAAATTCGGATTCAAACCGTTACGGATTTAGAACGGTCTGATCTCTATGAATTAGATGAAACCAAGGTTCAGTCTTATGTGAACGCATTAGGTCAGCTAAAAGATCAATGGAAATTGGATTTTGAGATAACACCTCAGTTGATATTGAGTATGGGTAATGTTATCAAGCCTGCTGAAAATCACATCAATACCGAATTGATATCCGAAGCATTGATTTCATGTACGCACGACACACTCAAGGCTTTAGACAGTATGCGCCGTAAGGAAGGTGACTATTTATGCAATGATATGAAGCAGCGGCTACTCTGTATTGAAGATAAACTCAACGTAATTGAGAACATTGCAAAGGAATTGCCGCTTATTTTTCAACATCGGTTAAAAGAGCGGATCAAAATTCTATGTGCAGAACTGATGGATATTCAGCATGAACGTATTGCTCAGGAAGCCGCACTTATTGCTGACCGTGCTGATATTACAGAAGAAATTATTCGAATGCGAAGTCATCTGTTGCAATTTCGAAATATTATGGATGGCCCAGAATCAAGTGGTCGAAAACTTGTTTTTTTATTACAGGAAATGCTTCGTGAACTCAATACCATTACATCAAAAGCACAGCATGTTGAAATTTCACATATTATTGTTGATTTGAAATCTGAAGTTGAAAAAATGAGAGAACAAATACAGAACATTGAGTAAGTAATCAATTAGGAATTAGGAATATGGAACAGGAGTTGCTCAATATTGGTTTTGGAAGTACAGTTGTTGCTGATCGGATAATAACGATTTTAGCACCCAATTCAGCACCAATGAAACGCTTAAAAGACGAAGCCAAAGAAGATAAACGGTTGGTGGACGCCACGTATGGAAGACGAACACGTTCCATTATTCTCACCGATACCAATCATGTTATTTTATGCGCTATTCAAGCAGAAACGGTTTCACAACGATTTATTGCTTTAAGAAATTCAGGGAAAAAAGCGAATGAAGAAGAATAATCAGCAGCCTCAAACCAATCCCACTATAACTAAAAATGGAAAACTTTTTATTATTTCAGCACCTTCAGGCGCAGGAAAAACAACTATCTGTAAAGCGATTTTAAAAGAATTTGCAATGCTTTTATATTCTGTATCTTATACAACCCGTGCACCTCGTCAAGGCGAGCAACATGGATTGGATTATTTTTTTGTTTCGCAATCGGATTTTATAAAAGGTATAGAACAAGGCCAATGGGCAGAATGGGCACAGGTGCATGGCAATTATTATGGAACTAGCGCTCAATTTATTGATGCTAAACTGTCTGATGGGTATAATGTCCTTCTTGATATTGATGTGCAAGGCGCATTACAAATTTTAAAAAAATATCCAACTTCAGTTTCAATATTTATTATGCCGCCATCCTTTGATGTGTTGCAAACCCGTCTTTATCAACGCGGCACGGAAAACACGTCAACTATAGAAAAACGATTACTCAAAGCCAAAGAAGAAATGGCTCAAAAGGATAAATATCACCATATTGTGATCAATGATCAATTAGACCGCGCAATTGCAGATGTGCGAAGCATTATTCACAAGCATTCATCAGAATTTATCTTGCAGCAATTCTAATTTTGAAATATTAAATCGACGGTGTGGTGTATTAGTCTTTAAACAATCTTTTATCAACAAGCGAAAAAAATTATGTATTGTGGTAAGAAAGTCTGTGTTGTAGTACCTGCTTATAATGAAGAAAAGCAGATTCCCAAAGTTCTGAATGCTATGCCTGACTTTATCGATCAAATTGTTGTTATCGATGATGCCAGCCGAGACCGTACTTGTGAAATTGTAAAACAATATCAGCAACATCAACACCATCTTATTTTAATTGAACATTATATCAATAAAGGCGTAGGCGGCTCTATTGCAAGTGGCTATAAATGGGCAAGAGATCATGATTACGATATTGCAGTGGTCATGGCAGGTGATGGCCAAATGGACCCAAAAGAGCTTCCAGATTTATTAGATGCAGTGGTTGAAGACCGCGCTGATTTTTCAAAAGGCAACCGTCTTTTTTCAGGTGAAGCGTATAAAAAAATTCCTAAAATCCGGTATTTTGGAAATGCTTTTTTATCACTCATGACTAAAATTGCATCGGGTTATTGGCATGTAGCAGATGCACAATCTGGTTATACAGTAGTAAATAAGCGTATTCTGCATACTATGGATTGGGATAAAATGTACAAACGCTACGGTCAGCCTAATGACCTGTTGGTACGTTTAAATATTTTTAACTTCAGGATTGCAGATATTCCCATTGAACCTGTTTACAATATTGGTGAAAAATCTGGAATTCATATTCCCACAGTAATCTTTACCATTAGTTTTTTACTCATCAAATTGTTTTTCTGGAGATTAAAAGAAAAATACATTATCCGGGATTTCCATCCATTAATTTTGTTTTATATGTTAGGTGCTGTCTGTTTTCCTATCGGCTTAATTGGCGGCTTGTATTTATTATGGCTGAGAATAATAACGACATCATCTATTCAACCTACAGCGCCACTGTTTTTTGCTTTTTTCTTTTTAATTGGCATTCAATCGCTGTTCTTTGCCATGTGGTTTGATATGGAATACAACCGCGATTTAAAAGATGGGTATCCTCATAAGCGTTTAAAATGAAATTCCTGTTTGACATAGGCCATCCAGCTCATGTGCACTTGTTCCGTCATTTAATCAACCATCTGGAACGTAACGGTCATACAATTTTCGCAGCTACGAGACAAAAAGACGTAACTGTATCGTTGTGTGAGGCATACCATATTCATCAACAGGTGATCAGTAAAGCGTACAAAGGTAGTTTTCATCAAGGGTTTGAGGAATTCGTTCAACGTACATTAGTTTTATTGAGGATTGCTCGTTGTTTTAAACCCGATGCCCTTCTTGGAACATCTTTAAGTATTGGTATTGTGGGTCGGTTAATTCGCAAACCTTCATTTGTATTGAATGAAGACGATGCATCGGTTGTTCCCTTATTTGCAAAAATTGCTTATCCTCCAGCTAATTACATTGTTACACCTGAGTGTTTGAAATACGAAAATTACGGAAATAAACATATTGTCTATCCGGGATACCATGAACTTGGCTATCTACATCCGAATGTGTTTAAACCAAACCCCGAATTATTAGAAACATTTGGGATTAATTCGAAAAAAATTTTTTTTATCGTTCGGTTAGTTGCTTTGAAAGCATATCATGATTCAAGGCAACTCGGATTATCCACAACCGATGCAGTACAATTGGTAAATCTCCTATCAACAAAAGGACGGGTTATCATCAGTTCTGAATTAGATTTATTAGACATGTTTAAACCCTATCAGGTTAATATTCCACCTGAGCACATGCATGACTTGTTAGCACATGCATCCATGTATATTGGTGACAGTCAAACCATGTGTGCTGAAGCCGCTGTTCTTGGAGTCCCAAGCATACGATGTAATTCATTCGTTGGAAGGATTAGTTATCTTGAAGAATTAGAACATCGCTATGGTTTAACCCGAGGATTTTTACCAAGTCATAAAAATGAAATGGTTGATCTGATTAAGTTGTGGTTAACCCATTTAGATCATATTAAAAATCAAATGCAACTCAGACGCCAACGTATGCTGCAACACTGTATTTATGTAACGCCATTTCTATTAGAATTAATATCAAAAAAAACTTGAAATACATGAAACTTCTTGTTTTTGCTGGTTTATCTGAAAAAAAACTACTATCTAAACTCCTCCCCATTCTTGAATTAAAACAGGTTGATCGGTTATTTTTAATACGAAAAGAGCCACTCGTATTTACGCATCCCAAATTAAGTTGCTGTTGTCCGCCTAAAGGGTTATCAAAATTTCCCGGAATCAGCGACATTATTCGATTCATCATTGGAATACGATTATGTCTTAGACAATGCCCAAATGTGATTATGGGCTATTATTTTTTTATGCACGGACTATTTGCCATTGCATTATCAACGTTATTTCAAACTAACAGCGTGATTATGTTTCTTGGAACCGATTTATTTTGGAATATTTCACGTTCTCCATGGAAACATTTCTGGCTAAAGTGGATTACTAAGGCAACTTTTATCGGAGTTCGTGGACAGAACAGCAAAAAATGGTTAGAATCACATGGTATTGAAGCTAACAAAATTTTTATACCTGCAAATTTTTATGAATTTCCTGATATTCCAGAGCAATCCAATAGTGTATCGAATAAAATGTATGACTTAATTATGATCGCTGATATCAATCCAGAAAAAAGAGTCGATTTATTTTTAACTATTGTTTATCGATTACAAAAAAAAATTCCAAGTATTCGAGCAGTTATTGTTGGTGATGGAGTGTTAAAAAGCAAAATGATTGATCTTTCAAAAAAAATAGGCATTGATCAGCATGTTGATTTTGTTGGATATCAAGAAAATTGTATTGATTTTATCGTAAAATCAAAAGTATTTATTTTAACGTCGCGACAGGAAGGCTTACCCATATCCATGATTGAAGCGATGGGATTTGGATTAGCCTGTGTTTTACCTGATATTGGTGATATATCATCTGTCGCAACGAATAGAAAAAACGCAATCATCGTTCCAGCGGATACTATCGATTCATTTGTTTCGGCAGTTGAAGCACTATTAACAAACTCAACTCTTTATAAAGCCATTTCATTTAATGCAAAGTGTATTTGCAACCAAAAGAAAGCAGAATATTCTTTATCCTCAATTTCAAATGTATGGGGGGATATTTTTGAACAATGTATTTACTAGCCTTTTTTCTGCATATCTACTGTATCAGAAGTAATTCCTTTTTTTTCTAATTCATGTTTGATAATCCGATGGGAATTGGTTTTTGAAAAATCATCTACAAATCGATAATAACGTGGAATAGCGTATTTTGCGAGTTTATTTTGTAAAAAGTGACATAGGTCTTCTGCGGATATGCTTTTTGGTTCAACGAGCTTTACTGCTGCCATGATCTCATCTTCTGCTAAATCCGAAGGAACCCCATACACAGCCACTTCTTCGACACTTGGATGAGACATAATGACTTGTTCAACTTCATACGCAGACACATTTTCTCCGCCTCGCCGCATGGATTCGGTATTCCGACCCACAAAATATAAATAGCCATAACGATCCTGTTTAACACTATCGCCTGTATGTATCCATCCATCACCTGATTTTTTTTGTGAAGCATCCGGGTTTTTATAGTATTCAATTCGGCTTTTTTCAGCTTTTACCTCAAATAAAAGCTCACCTGAAGAGCCAATCCGAACATCATGTCCTTTTTCATTAACAATTCGATATTTACCTAAAAAAGGGGGTTTACCTAAAGAGCCAACTGGCGCAGTTCCTAAATTGAATATGCCTTTACCCCCGCCATCAATAGCTCCATACAGTTCATATAGACAAATTCCAAATCTGTTCTCAAAATCATCCCACATGTCAGCAGGACAGGCAGATGAATTGACATACCGTACCTTGTGATTGCGATCGTTTTCATTTGGCGGTTGTTTCATTAAAATGGGAATGATTGACCCTATGGTATTGAACACTGTAACGTTATATTTTCGAATATCATCCCAAAAACGACTCGCTGAAAATTTTCGTGATAGGGCTAAAGTCGCCCCAACTGAAAGTGTCATCGTTGTTGTTGCTAAAAGCGCATTACCATGAGCTAAAGCATAGGGAGTATAGAATACATCGTTGGATTTCAGAAAGACATGAGCGCCTAAACCCATCAGTTGCACTGAACTTTTTTTATAACGATACACTACGCCTTTAGGCAGACCCGTTGTTCCAGACGTGTATAAAATGAGGCAGATATCATCAGGATTGTACTGAATAGTTACATCAGACAACGGCATGTGTTTATAGAGTTGCGACATGGATTCCATGGTTTGGGGAATTAAAATGCCTTGCGCTTCAGATTCCACATCATTGACAACAATTTTTTTCAGAAATGGTAACTGGTCGATTATTGGGTCTAAAAAAGTAAGTAGTTCTGCGTCAATAAAGAGATATTCAATATCGCTATGAGATAAAATATAATAAAGTCCTTCTCCGCGAAGTTCAGGATTGACTGGTACAGAATACATTCCTGTTTTTTGTGAGGCAAAAAATACATCAAGAAAGCGCGGCGAATTTCGCATCAGGATCCCCAAGCCTTTTCCCGGGCCTGCGCCAAGTTCTACTAAATAAGTGGCTATACGATTTGCGTTTGCATTCATCTGAGCATAAGAAATGACTTCCTCTTTATAAAGCAAAAAAGGCTTATCGGGTCTTTTAGACGCTTGATATTCTAACTGTTGTGCCCAAGAAATGTCCTCTGGCTTCCCCAAAACGAGATTTCGAAATACAGAAAGCAATTTTCCTTTAGAAAAAGCATCATAACCAAACCGAGTAACGCCCCAAACAATATTTTTGATAAATTTCAGTCGATTAATCCGCATCAATAGAGACCGTTTCCATGAAATTTGAGGAGAAATCATTAAGGGATCAGGTTCAGGCCATGTAACCACTTCAGATGAAACAGGTTTGCATTGAGTATCAGATTGATAGCAGGTTGGATAGGTCATTTTGGCTGACTGAGTTAAACGCTGATAATAGTCGCCGGGATTAAATCCCTGTTCAATGCGAATAGCGCCATGTGGACAAGCGGCAACACAACATCCGCAGGCAATGCAGTTTTGCACTCCCGGTACCATTGATTCTAAATATGGAAACGGTTTTTCATGATCAGATGGTTGTTTATCTTGTACAATTGATCGTGCTGGACAAATAAACGTACAAATTCCACATCGTTTGCATTTTTCTTTGTCAAAACAAAGCCATCCTGTTGTCATTTCACGAGGATTAATATAATCTGGGATATGTGTCCATGGATAAATTCGAATGTTATTCATAGGATTCTCCTTGTGTTTCAATTCGAGGTGCATCATTTAAACTCTTTTCAAACCAGTGTACGATCTGAACTTCTCTTGGAACAGGTCCATCAGCGGGTACTTTAGGCCACCCAAGTGCAAGACAGACTTCAAGACGATAAGGATACTGTACCCCAAAAAATTTTCGCCATTTGGGATAATACATGAGTAGTTTGATCAAGCCGATCCAGCAGCTACCAGCTCCAAGGGAATGAGCTGTGAGTACCATGTTCTGGCCGCAGATACCAATGTCAATTGCCGGGCGGGACACACCTCGCCTGTCTTCCATAAGCAAAATTAACGTAGGCGCATGATGAAACACAGGTGCTTTATTCATGGAAATTCGCTGCAACAGCCCCATTGGTACAGGATGAAGTTCATTGTGATACAACCAGATAAATAATTTACTAATGGGTTTGAGAAAAAGTTGACGAATACGACTTCGGGTATAATCTAAAAACCACATCATTATTTTGGCAATTCTCACAGCATCTTTTTCCATTTCGGCGAGTATTTCTGGACTGTTTACGACAACAAATTTCCAAGGCTGTGCATTACCCGCAGATGGTGCAAATCTTCCGGCTTCTAAAATACGTCGGATCATAAAATCAGGTAACGGGTCTTTTTTAAATGCCCGAATGCTTCTCCGTTGAAAAATAACTTTTTCGACATCTGTCCATGTGTTTAAATCCTGTTCTTTTTGTTCAGCCATCAATTCCTCCATTTATATGTAAATCATCGTTATGAACTAAATTCATGGATGATACTTTCTAAAAAATCAGCCATGATAGATAGTTTTTCACCATGCATGGCCCCAATGATTTGATTTACAGCAATAGTTATTCCTTTTTTAGCAGTATTCACACCAATTCGTATTGTATTTTTACCCAACATGCCAACATTAGCAAGTTCTAATGGATAGATATAAATATAATCCAGACCATGATTCGTTATGGATATGATCGACTGACATATCAAATGAGCATTTCCTTTGGCATCTGGATTATTCCGTACTTTTTCGACTGCATGTCGTGCCTGATTGCGAATTTCTTCAGGAATAGGAAATGCTACAAACAAGCCTGAGAATTTTTCCATTCTTTCTTTAATAAATTTATTTTTTTCGCGAGTAGTGATGTCGCCGATAAATGATATGCAATCCATTTTTTCCATAAGGTCTCCTTTCAATTTATTTTTCCTGTTCTATTGACTGGGTGTAATAAATTTTTTCTGCATTGTTTCGTTTCGTTCTAACTCACTGGTAACATGTAACCTATTCTCCTCTTGTATTCAATGTGTTTTTTTGATAAAGGTCAAATCAACCTGATGAAATGATTTTTTTAAATTTGGGGTAGCCTAACGATTAGGTACACCCAGTTAATACAACGAATAAATGGAGATTATCATGAAAAAATGTGTATTCATTTTTGTAGGCATCTTTTTTTTAACAACAGGGTGTGCAACAGCGCCTCAGACCAATACTGGAAAAGGTGCTCTTTATGGTACAGCAGCCGGTGCAGCAGCCGGTGCGTTGGCAGGTCAGATAATTGGTAAAGATACGAAAGCGACACTGATTGGGGCTGCTATTGGGGCTGCTATAGGTGGGGCTTCTGGTGCAGGTGTTGGTAATATGATGGATAGGCAGGAACAGCAATACAGACAAGCTTTAGCTGCATCTGAAGCAGCGGCAGTTCAGCGTCAAGGCAATATGCTGGCTATTGTTTTTAAAGGTGACGTAACGTTTGATACTAATTCAACTTTTGTCAGGCCGGGATTATTATCAGAAGTGGATCGTATTGCTCAAATCATGGTACAATATCCACAAACCGTTATCCGTGTAGAGGGACATACGGACAGTATTGGTAGCGAACAATATAATCAGCAGTTATCAGAACGCCGGGCTGAATCTGTAAAAAATTTGCTGATACAACGCGGGGTTAATCCTTACAATATCATGGCGATTGGATATGGCAAAACACTTCCTGTTGCATCGAATGCAACCCCGGAAGGCAGGCAGAGAAACCGTCGAGTGGAAATAAAAGTTGCGCCTTCAACGAATTCATAAGCTAACCACTGCTTCCATGCAAAAAAATTTGGTAGTGGCTCATTTGTACATGATGACGAAATTCAACAGCTTCAAGATTTGATTTGAGTGTGGCCTTTTTTAGTGAAATAGTTGATTCGCGTTCCAGTCGTACGCGAGCGATCGTTCCCACGCTCCAGCGTGGGAACGCATCAAGGGACGCTCCAGCGTCCCAAATATACGTAGCAAGCGCCTGGCTAAAAGTACTATATTATTGGTTTTGAATAAAACGGACGCTGGAGCGTCCGAGGCTGCGTTCCCACGCTGGAGCGTGGGAACGATCAACGATCAAACGCCTTGGCTAAAACAAAAAAAAGGCCACACTCATTTGATTTGCTTGTCATTGATAACTGAGCCACTACCGTTTTTTTTATTCCAATACAATCGATAAGTCACTTGCAATAGACTGTAAATACATCCTTGCTTCTTTGAATTTTAGACCATTTAAAGCATTTTCTAAATTCGTTACGTTTTCTTTCGTTGATATTGTTTCCATCAAAGTCCCTTTGAGTTGCCCAAAAATAGAAATCGCTTTGAAATTATTCACTTTTAATAAGTTGTGTAATTCAACCAACTGATGGGATAGGTCTGTTTTATCCAGAATATTTTCCTGATGTTCTACTTTGGTTTCCTTGTATTCTTTTTCAAGGCGTTCTATAGAACGTATCACGTTTTCCCATTCCTGTTCTGATTTATAAAGATAATCAGAAATAGCATATGTATCTTGTCGAATAACAGAGGTTTCTAATGCTTTCAGCAAATGATTTAATTCAGTTGCAGCAATACTTCCTGACATTCCTTTTAAACCATGTATTAAATACTGAGCTTGTTGATAATCCAATTTTTCTATACTCGATTTAATGCTTGAGAACATATCCGCATTATCATTTTTAAATTGAATGAGCAGTTTTTTAAACAGCGATTTGTTATTCCCAAGGCGTTTAAGCCCTGAAGGAATATCAATACTCTGCAAAAATTCTGGAAGTGAATGATCATCAGGCGATGTCTCTTTTTTGGGGTTCACCGGTTTTAAATCCGTTTTCTGGAATGGTTTGGGTTTAATCCATTTCACAAGAACCCGATGCAGTTCTTCAACTTCAATAGGTTTTGCAATATGATCGTTCATGCTTGCATCAAGACACTTTTGACGTTCTTCAACCAAAGCATGAGCAGTCATCGCAATAATGGGTATGTCTTTGGAAATCATTTCCCGAATATGGCGTGTGGCTTCAAACCCATCCATTTCTGGCATCTGGACGTCCATAAGTATTAAATCAAACACCATGTCTTGTTTTTTCAAATAATTCAGAGCATCTTTGCCATGTTGAGCAATAGATACAATAAATCCAGCCTGTTGAAGCATTTCTAAAGCCACCTGTTGATTTAGGGGATGATCTTCCACCACAAGAATATGAGACCCTTTGATCAATTCTAAGCCTTTAGTTTTCATTACGGTATGTTCATGATGCCTATAAGAATTGACGTTATTATTATAAATATGTTCAAGGAAATTAAACTCAGGATAAGCACATTCGGATTTACACCCTAACATGATTGTAAAGCGAAACTCAGAGCCTTTTCCATATTCGCTTTGTACACGTATTTCACCATGCATCATCTCGATTAATTTTTTACAAATACTAAGCCCTAAACCTGTACCTCCAAATTTACGTGTTGTTGAACTATCCGCCTGAGTAAATGGCGTAAATAAAAATTGCAGTTGTTCTTCTTTGATGCCAATGCCTGTATCTTTGACTGAAAACTGAATCACAATGAAATCCTTTTCTAATCGCATCAGTTGGGCAGATACGATAATTTCTCCATGTTCAGTAAACTTTACTGCATTGCCTACGAGGTTTGTAAATAGTTGAGAAATCCTTAAGTAATCTCCCATCAGAGACCTTGGAATAAGGGTATCAATAGAAAATAAGAGTTTAATCTTTTTTTCTTCAACTTTGGCTGTAAATAAAGACGCAATGCCATCAAAAAGCGTTTCTAAATAAAAATGAACCGTATTTAATTCAAGTTTGCCAGCTTCAATTTTTGAAAAATCAAGTACATCATTGATGATCCCAAGAAGGGATTTGGCAGAGAATTGTATTTTATCCATGTAATCTCTTTGCTTAGGCGATAATTCAGTTTGCAGCAACAGATGGCCTAATCCAATGATGGCATTCATTGGAGTTCGGATTTCATGGCTGATATTGGCGAGGAATTCACTTTTTGCACGGCTGGCAATTTCTGCATTTTCTTTTGCAGCAAGCATGGCTTCTTCAGCTTTTTTTCGTTCAGAAATATCATTTGAAAATGCCAGAATATATTTTTTGCCATGAATTTCAAGTAATCCAGCAGCGTATTCAATCGGAAATTCTGCTTTATCTTTTCGAACATGCAGCGTTTCGCCTTTAACCCATTCACCTGCAAGAATGCGTGTAATTTTATTTTCAGCATCTACCGCAGTTTCTGGAATATCCAAATCAGTAATGTGCATGCGCTCAAGTTCTTCGACAGTATAACCATGCATTATTGCAGCAGCTTTATTGGCTTGTACAATAGAACCAGCCGAGTTTCCATCTGCAGAAAGAATATAAATGGCTTCAGCCGCATTTTCGAATAATAAACGGTAACGTTCTTCACTTTGCTCCAACGCTTTAGCTGATGTTCTTAATTCGGTAATATCCCAGTTTGTGCCTAGCATCCGAAGTGGATTTCCATCGGTATCCCGTTGTATCATCGCAAACGCCTTAAGGTATTTAATGCTTCCATCATCCCAAAGAATACGAAGTTCCGTATTATATTCTTTTTCTCCACGAAATGCCGCCTTCGAATGTTCATTGTTTTTTTGAACATCATCTGGATGAAGTCGATTGTTAAACACGTCAATAGTGATGGGTTGGCTAAAGGGTTCTATCCCGTACAACAGATACATCTGCTCATCCCATTCAACCGTATTACCTTGTAAATTCCAGTCCCAAATCCCAATTTGAGCTGCTTTTGTCGCCAAAAGAAGCCGTTCAGAAATATTTTTAAGCTGGTGTTCTGTTTTTTTACGTTCAGAAATATCATTCACCATGAGCAGCAGATGCAGTTCTCCAGAGGTAATAAATGGTGAAAAATAACAAGCAAGCCATAATTCCTTACCAGATGAAGAAATAATATGACACTCGCCCTGTTGTGCCTGCATTTGTTCCAGACAATCTTCTGCCATTTTTAACAGTCCAAATGTTTTCCACGAGGCAATTTCTTTAAAATTTTGATTAAGTATTTCTTGACGGGTTGCATTGAGAATTTTTGTCATCGAATCATTGGCAAGAATACACTCCCCAGACGCATTATATGCGACAATACCAAGGTATGATGCTGCAATTAATTTTTGATTGAGGTCTAAGGTTTCCTGAAGGTGTTGGTCTGATTGTTTCAGTGCATCAATCGTTATTTTTAATTTTTCTTCAACAAGTTTTGATTCTGTAATATCCTGAACTGTACCTATAGAACGGATAGGGTTACCTTTATCATCAAACAGATGTTCAGCACGTTCATGTACATATTTAATGCGGCCATCTGACATCATCAGACGATGCGTAATATCATATCTTGTTTTTTGAATTAGAGAATCTTTATAAGACTGATCAACCTGTTCACGATCTTCTGGATGAATTATTTCTAAAAAACCTTCATAAGAGGGTTTAACCTGTTTTGAATTGATTTCAAAAATTTGAAAAATCATGTCCGACCATATCAGTTGTTGGCTTGAAAAATCCAACTCCCAACTTCCGATATGAGTGATACGCTGGGTTTCATTTAGATTTTTTTTGAGTTTATTTAATTCGTTTTTTAGTTTTTGCCTAACCAAAAAACAAAAACCTATAATCAGAAATCCGATGAGCGTTATGAAAAACAGCATAGTAAACTCCATGCGAATATCTCCTTATGGGCGATTATTAATTATTAATCAATCACTTGACAGGCTCAAGTCAATTGGATATTGCAGGCAAAAAAGAATAAAAAGTAATATAAGAAATTGAATACAGAAAGCAAATACTATTATGTTGGCTATTCACAAAATTGTCGCAAGAGATTTGCCTGATCTTTGGTTTCAGGCAGTTCATGATATTTTGGATGTTGGCAGAAAATTCCAGATTGACCGAGGATCATACGCTGGCCAGACACGTTTGGAATATGATTATTTTACCGGGCATATTACTTATCCATGGAATCATCCACTTCTTCCGGATATCCCATCGCATTTGAATATTCCCAATCCGGTTGACGAAGATTATATTTATGGTCAGGGGCCGTATCAAAAATCATATCTTGAATACCTGATGACGCCTACGAAAGCACCTGAAGAATCCTATACTTATGGTGAACGCTTAACGCGTGCTCCTTTGACTGGAGAAAAAAAAGCATGGTGGGAAAGTGCTCGCGGTCATGAATTAATGGATAAACGTGAACATGGAAAATGGATTGATGAAGAAGATGGCCAGATGTATATAAACCAAATTGAGTGGGTGATTGAAACGTACAAAAAATACGGTTATCGAAACAATCAGATGGTGCT
>PDZT01000204.1 GCA_002753105.1 Deltaproteobacteria bacterium YD0425bin50
TGCCTGCAAATTTATAAGCATCGCTTTCGCTTGTATTTTACCCCATTGACTGGTCATAAACACAGAATTATTACTTTGAATACTATGGTTGTTTTCAACATAATTTATTTTTTCTGTTTTTAAAACATAGTCTTCATAACTACATGTGATATTTCCAGTTAACTGAATATCCTGACTTGTTGTATTTAGTATTCCTTGATTTGCTGATATGGATATGGGTTTTCCTTTTTTATTAAAAAAAGTAACAGATACCATCTCAAATATAGCTTTTGCATCTTCATGATAATACGCAGCAGTGTTGGCGTTTAATGTCCAATTCAATCGCCCCTCTTTGGTAGAAGAATGAGATACATGATCTAAGGACAAGGTTGCTTTACCAAGATAATTATTTTTTTCATTATCATCAGACTGGTTTTTAGTAAAAAAGCGGTGGTTAATAAACATTAGAATGATACATAAAAATCCGCTTAAGACCATTCCGATCACTATACGCCGAACATTTTTTTTGATCATCGGAATTCCATAAGAACTTCTTCCCATACTCCTTTGCTTTTTAAGATCATTTCAATAACTTCTCTTACTGCACCATGACCACCTTTTGCTTTTGTTATCCATATCGCCTGCTTTTTAACTTCATCATGTGCATCAGCTACTGCAATGGGAAATCCAACTTGTTCCATGATTCCAATATCAGGAATATCATCCCCCATATACGCAATATGTTCTGGTAATATATCACACGAAGAGAGAATATGACCTAATATAGCTCTTTTATTGGTGATACCATGAAATACCATGTCGATATTCAGATCGTTACACCGAGACAACAGTGATGTTGATGACCGACCTGTAACAATCCCGACAGGGATTCCTTTTTTCATGAGTAAACGTATTCCCAAACCATCTTTAACATTAAACGCTTTGATTTCTGCACCATGATCATCATAGATAATATGGCCTTGGGTCAACACGCCATCCACATCTAAAAGAAGTAATTCAATCCGATTTAATTGCGTTATATCCATAAGTTATTCACTATTCACTGCCTTACGAATAGCAGTCAATGTTTTCAGTAACGTTTCCAGTTGATCCAAATAAAGAGAATTCGGACCATCACACAACGCTTTATCTGGGTCTTTATGGACTTCTAAGAATATACCATTTGCACCGCATGCCATTGCCGCTTTTGCTAACAGAGGTGCGAATTCTCTTTGCCCACCAGATGACGTCCCTTGTCCACCGGGAAGCTGAACACTATGCGTAGCATCAAAAATGACGGGAAATCCAGTTTGCTGAAGTATAGGAATACTTCGAAAATCGACAACGAGATTGTTATATCCAAAAGTGCTTCCGCGTTCAGTCAGAAGTATCCGTCGATTCCCAACTGAAGTAATTTTTTCAACAATATTGTTCATGTCCCATGGGGATAAAAATTGACCTTTCTTTATATTGACTGCTTTATTTGTTTTTGCAATTTCAATAACAAGATCGGTTTGCCTACATAAAAATGCGGGAATTTGAATCACATCCAGTACTTCTGCGGCTGCACTGATTTCATTAACGCTGTGGACGTCCGATAAGATATGAATGTTTAATTCTTTTTTAATTTTGCCTAAAATTTCCAAACCGCGTTTGAACCCCGGTCCTCTGTAGGATACAACTGAAGAACGGTTCGCTTTATCATAAGACGCTTTGAATATAAATGGAATATTAAGCTGTTCCGTTATTTTTTTAAGGAAAAGTGCTGTTTCAAAGGCGGCTTGTTCAGTTTCAATAACGCATGGGCCTGAAATCAAAATCCATGGTGCCGTGCCGCCAATCTGGATATGATCTACGAATACGGATTCTGTCATCAAGATATACCTCATGTAAATGTGTATATAGTAAGAATGTTGAAATAATGTGTTTGAATGATGTTGTATTTAGCTTGCATCATAAGAAAAGTCAAGGCACGATAATTATATCCAAAGATGATGAAACTATACCAGTGTTATTTAGGTTATCATTTTTTTCTTCAATCATCAGTGATCTCTATTATTTTTTAAGGATTAGTGTATAATGTGATATTTTAACTTTTTGATTTTTCTCATACAATGAATATGTTTTATATGTCAAGAAAACCATAAACAGCATTGATCATTGTCGAGGCCATTTCGTAAAACATATTTCACTTTGACAAGTCCTTCTCATTATCACAACAATGATTGACATTTAAAAGAATTTTTGACATTAATACGCCTATATCTCATTCACTATTCACAACAACAGCAATTGACATTCAAACGTATTTTTGTCATCACTATATAAAAAAAATAGTAAGTTTATGAAAAACAGGAGGATATTTTTTAATAAATGAACATCAAAAAACGAATAGTAAGCGGTATGCGTCCAACCGGTCCGTTACATTTAGGCAATTTACATGGTGCGCTGAATAACTGGATTCAACTTCAAGAAACATACGATTGTTTTTATTTTATTGCAGATTGGCATGCGTTGACAACAGGCTATGAAGATACTTCGGAGCTGTCACAGCATATTTTATATATGATGACGGATTGGTTGAGTGCCGGGCTGGCTCCAGAAAAAAGTACATTATTTATTCAGTCTCATGTTAAAGAACATGCAGAATTATTTTTGTTATTGTCTATGATTACACCTGTACCTTGGCTTGAACGAAATCCAACCTACAAGGATCAGATTGTACAATTAGAGAATAAAGATTTATCTACATTTGGTTTTCTGGGTTATCCAGTATTGCAGGCTGCTGATATTATCATTTATAAAGCAAATGGTGTACCAGTTGGAGTCGATCAAGTCCCGCACATTGAAATTACCCGTGAAATTGCAAGACGATTTAATTATCTATTTCATCAAAACGTGTTTCCTGAACCTGAAGCTATTTTAACAGAATCTTCAAAAATTTTGGGGCTTGATCGTAGAAAAATGAGTAAAAGTTATCATAATGCTATTTTCTTATCAGACAGTGCAAAACAGGTTGAGGAAAAGGTGAATCAGATGGTTACTGATCCTCAGCGGATGCGAAAGTCTGATCCGGGTAATCCTGAGATATGTAATGTATTTGAGTTTCATAAACTGTATTCAGATTCCCAAACAGTTCAGGAAATTGATCGGGATTGCCGCATAGCACAAATTGGATGCGTCGCCTGTAAAAAGCGCATGGCAAAAGCATTAATTTCAGCAATAGCGCCAATTCATGAAAAACGGGAGTATTATTTAAGTCGGCCTGATCAAGTCCGGGACGTTTTTTTTCAAGGTACAGAAAAGGCTCGCAATATTGCAAAGCAGACAATGGCAGAAGTTCGGGATGCAATACGCATTGCGTGAATAAATTATTGAAGAGGGAGTTAGGTGTATGCACTATGAAGGAATCGTTATTCGTCCACCCAGTGAGTCACAAAGCATATTGCTTCAAGCCACACTCGGATGTTCGCATAACAAATGTACATTTTGCGGGACATATAAAGGCCAGCGGTTTAAAATCAAATCAGATGAAATTATCAATGCAGATATTGACTTTGCATCTCAATATGGAAGACGCCAAAATCGTCTTTTTATCTGTGATGGTGATGCCTTGATTATACCACAGCCACGATTGCTTTCCATTTTAAAACAGATTCAAAAAAAATTACCTTGGATAGAACGGGTAGGTTCTTATGCAAACACCAAAAGTCTCTCTTTAAAAACAGATGATGAACTGAAGGAACTCAAAGAACATGGTCTGGATATTCTCTATATGGGTTTGGAAAGCGGTGATGATATTACACTTGAACGTATCCATAAAGGTGCTGACGCTCAAAAAATGATTGCTATGGGTAAAAAAGCAAGAAACTCAGGCATGAAATTGTCAGTTACTGTGCTGCTGGGGATTGCGGGGCAGGAGAGATCAGATGTCCATGCTAGAGAAACCGGACGGGTTCTTTCTGAAATTGATCCGGAATATGTTGGCGCATTAAGTTTAATGCTGATTCCGGGGACGCCATTATACACTGATTATGAAAGTGGCAAATTTGTTCTTTTAAATGCTGAACAAATGCTACGTGAATTAAAAACAATGATCGTCCATACAGAATTGTCAAATGGCCGGTTTCATGCTAACCATGCATCAAACTACCTGCCTATCAAAGCAACGTTTCCAAAAGATAAACCCAAAACAATTGAATCGATAGATAAAGCATTGAAAGGCCAAATTGCGTTAAAACCAGAATTTTTAAGAGCGCTGTAAGGACAATTAGAAATTAGAAATTAAGAATTAAGAATGTAAAGAGATGGATATGGTAGTGAATAAGATTTCATTAAACAATAAGATCATTTTTTTGTTGATATGCGTTTTTTCACTATTCCTTACAACAGCTATAAACGCGGAGGAGTCGGATAATGGCTCTTATAATTCACCAGAATTGATTCTTCAGGCAGTAAATGATGTCATAACTGTATTGGATGAAATACTTCCTATTGATTCTAGCGGGGCAATTGGTGAAGCGTTTATAACCTCAGTGAATACTTCAATTGAGGTCATGGATGATATCTTTGTTGCCGTGATAACATTGTCAGAACAACATAAAGATATACCTGTCGATACCCTAATGTTATCTATTAACGCTATGGCTAAACTTCTTACAATCATAAACAGCATGAATGAGGAAATAAATCAAGTAGATACTGAATATTTATTTGATGCATTTGTCATGATAGATGACATTATTAATATCGTTTTATATTATCCAGAAGGCGTTGAGACTGCACAGCTTTTTCAGATGATCGAAGACCTGAATTCTATCATGGATGACTTAACCGATATTCTCGAATATTTGACCATAGAATCCGTATTGATTTTTTTTGACGTTGTTGAGACTGTTATTGCAATCGGTATTGACACCATTTGCTCAACAGATGATAGCAATATTGATATAGCACAAGAATTGAAAGATATGATTGATACTCTTGATGAGATGATTATTGAGACAATGGATAATCCGCAGGATATAGACCGAATTTTAAAAAAAACAGGGGAATTATTCATTGAAACAGTTGAATCCTTAATGAAATGTTCTGACCAAAATGTGTTCAATGAAGTTATAGAAATTGTAAAAGACGAAGTATCCGCAGTAATTGATGAAATACATTTACAATTAAAAGAGCCAAATAGCTATAACAGTGATGCTAATTATGTGGCAGAACTGCTTGATTATCTTTCGGATATAGCTTCAATATTTCCTAATAAAGAGTTGTCTTTAAATAGTAACATTCTTAATAGTTCACAAGGTCTGGTAGGTCAGGCAATAGATAATATAATTCAAGAGTATCTTCAGAAGATACAGGTTGATCCACAGGATTGGACTGATGATGGACAGATTACTTCTGAAGAATTAAAAAATAATCCTCACTTACTTGACAAACTCGTTACTTCCTATGGGCTGAACGTCGTCAAAGGAGTTCAAATATCCCAAGAAAAAATTATCGAGGCACTGTCAGAAGACTATGATGGCGCATCACCTGAAGAATTGCAAAATTTAGCTCAAAGATTACCTCCACTTCCAAGACCAGATCAGGTGTTAGTTAAATTTACGGATTCATCAGGTAATCAGCATGAAATTTCTGTCATAGAAGCTGTAACCCAATATTTACAGGAAAAATTGGGCTTACCTGCTAGGTATCAAATCGATAAAAATGGTACGGCATCTCTTATCATTTCTACTGGAAATCCGAGTGTGACAGGTGAGAGTACCGAATTAAAACTTCCACTATACATTTCAACGACTCGGTTTGTTTCCGCAAATATGCCTGAAGGTCTGCATAATCTGCCGGATGGTTCCTTTTTGTTTATCAGGAATGGCCTTGCTTCTTTTTTAAATCCAGCCCCTTATGATGCGAGCGGGGTGATTAATGCATTGCAGAATTTGGGTCTGTCTTCGTCGTTGAATCAGGATGGACTCTTAGATGTTTCTCTTACACCAGAAATGAATACTGAACCTAAAACTCTAAGTTCTGATCGTGGTATGAGCATTGTGGGATCATTTGGATATGGTACACGACAATTGGTTCAATCTTCTCCAAGTCGTAGCCTTAGTTCTAATCGGGGGCAGGTATTATTTGAGGCACGTGGAACCAATCCAGCGAGTGAAGACTATCGCATGATTGTAAGATTCATTCCTCCAGTAAACCGTCAAGCTACAGATGAACACAATGTTGTTGAACAGGATTTTGTTCCTATGATGTTTGAGATGGAGCAGTTTAAGGCAACTCTGAATAAAATGTATGGTAAAAAATACGTGATTGATACCAATACGGGTGTGTTAAATTTATTTGACCTTGGAAAGTATAAAATTGATTATGTATTTTACTCTTACAGTGAAAAAGATAAGCTTGATTATGAAGCCTTGGTGAGTACAAAACAAACAGATGAATTTGGTACATATCTAAAAAAAGTCGATGTTAATCTTGATGGCTTAATGGATATGGAAGTGTGGACAAAGTCAGGGTATCAACTACTTTACGCAATTCAAAAGTAATTTTTCTGTTGTAAAAAATGACTATATAAAGAAAGGTAAAAAACAATGTCTGTTCGATCGGTACTAAAAAAAATTCTTGTTTCACCTGAATTAGAATCCCACATGAAGAAAATTCCCAAAAAATTAGGGTCATTTGGCTATGATCCATGGGGATATAATCATGATACAACCATGATTAGTATTGCGCTGTTTAAGAAATTATATGACGAGTATTTTCGGGTTGCAAGTTATGGACGTGAAAATATTCCCAAAGAGGGACGGCTTTTAATTATTGCAAATCACAGTGGTCAATTACCCATGGATGGTGTGCTCGTTGCTTTATCCATGATTTTTAATATTGAATCACCTAGAGCAGGGCGTCCAATGGTAGAGCGCTTTTTTCCCTCAGTTCCTTTTGTCGCGCCATTTCTGAATCAAGTTGGTGCAGTATTAGGAGACCCTGTCAATTGTGGAAAAATGCTCGAAAAGGAAGAGGCTGTGATTGTTTTTCCTGAGGGAATTCGTGGTTCAGGCAAGGTTTTCAAAAAACGCTATCAATTACAGCGGTTTGGAAATGGGTTTATGCATTTGGCATTAACATATAAAACACCTATTATCCCGGTTGGCATTGTGGGATGTGAAGAAACCATTCCTTCATTTGGTAACATTACCCCCCTTGCAAAGTTACTTGGAGTTCCGTATATTCCCATTTCAATACCCTTTATTTTACCCGCCAAAGTAATTTTAAATTTTGGTCAACCCATGAATTTTGAAGGTAATATTCAACGTGAAGAAGAAGTAACCCAAATGGTTGAAATGGTCAAAAAAGAAATACGGGCATTAATTCAAAAGGGACTCTCCCAAAGGAAAGGATGGTTTAGATAGTTATGAAAAGCAGACCCCAAATACTTG
>PDZT01000205.1 GCA_002753105.1 Deltaproteobacteria bacterium YD0425bin50
CAATTATTATTAGTGATGAAACACTTGTACGGTTATCAGATCCAACGGAATATTATTTTCGGTTTATTGAAAAAATCCAATTGAATGAGTCCGCAGATGCAATGGCTATCTTCGAAATTTATGATGTTGATCCGGAACCAGTTAAGTTTATAAAAATCGAAAGTCGAAATGACTATGAAAGAGGACTACTTCATTTTTATAATGCTGACTATGATAAAGCAATGGACTGTTTCGAAGTCATCCTGAATCTCAATCCAAATGATAAGATCGTATTAAAATATATGGAGCAGAGTCAAAATCTTAAGCAATACTCAATAACCTCATTTAACTTGCCAGATATAGAGGCACATTTAGGTAATTTGAGTATTGATCAATCTCAGAATAATCAATGAACTGTCCCATTCATATTTTGTAAATACTTTTAGATTTCGAGATATTCAATTTTACTATTATACATAAGGTAATCTGAAATGAATCCTATAAAGATTCTTTTAATTGAAGATAATCCATTAGATGCTTTAGTTATACATGATATGCTTTTTGAATATCGGGATATCCCCATACAAATTGTTCATAAAGACTATCTTGCTAAAGCTATTGAACATCTGAATACTCATAATCCGGATATTGTTCTTTTAGACCTATCGCTTCCAGACAGCGATGGAATCAATACACTATTGACAGTGATCGAGCAGGCAAAACCAATTCCTATTGTGGTATTAACAGGCTCAAATGATGAACTTCTTGCAATTGAAGCAGTTCGCAAAGGTGCTCAGGATTATATGGTTAAGGGTAAAATATATGAAGATATGTTGATACGTACGATTCATTATGCCATTGAGCGTTATAAAATACATGCAGAACTCAAGCAAATGGTATATAATTTAAGCGTTCATGAAAAACAATTCCGAACAATTATTGAAAAAAATATCGATGGAATGCTAATTGTTACGCTAAATGGGATTATTCGTTATGTCAATCCAGCAGCGACTCAAATACTCGATAGTAATGTTGAGGAATTGGTAAATCAACACTTTAAATGGTTTATCGGAGTTCGTTCCAATCAAGAAAATACGTGGCTTAAAAAGAATGGGAGATTACTCACAACAGAAATGAAATGTGTTGAAATGGAATGGGAAGGAGAGGAATCTCTATTAATTTTGATACGAGACATTACCTATCGCAAAGAAATGGAAAAAGTACTTGAAGAAAAACAAAAACTTCAAGGCGTCATTGAAATGGCCGGTGCTATATGCCATGAATTAAATCAGCCATTGCAAGCCTTGTTTGGAGAGTTGGAATTGTTTACAATAAATTGTTCTGAACAGGATCCGAATAAATCACGTTTGGACAAATTAAAAATTCAAGCCGAACGTATTGGAAATATTACAAAACATTTGAATAGAATCACGTATTATAAAACCAAAACTTATATAGAGGGAACAACTATCGTTGATATAGAACAGTCATCAAAATCTTAAGGAGATACCTAAAACAGCAACTGTATTTATGAGAGACAAAAGGAGAGCAGTGATGGATAAACATGTTGTGTCTATTGTGCGTTATGAAAAACCGCTTGAATCTGTCCGCAAAGCGGTTGAACTTTCAAATGGTCTGAAAAATTTACCGAACAAAGCCAGAGTATTTATCAAACCCAATATTGTTTTTTGGACAAAAGCGGTGCCATTTCCAAAATGGGGCGTAATTACAACATCTCGTGTAATTGAGGACATGGTCATCCTGTTAAAAGAATATGGCATTGATGATATTACTATAGGTGAAGGAATTGTTGCAGATCCAAAAGATACTGAAACCCCGGCACATGCTTTTCATACCCTTGGCTATGAAACCCTGCGGCAGCGATATGGTGTGAACTATATCAATATCATGGAACGTCCGTTTGAAAAAGTGGATATTGGAGAAGGTATTGAACTGCGCTTTAATACGGATATTCTGCATAGTGATTTTATTGTCGATTTGCCGGCGATGAAAGCTCATAATCAAACCGTTGTAAGCCTTGGGATAAAAAACCTGAAAGGTATGATTGATATTCCATCCCGAAAAAAATGCCACAATGCGGATCCAGAAAAAGACTTAAATTTTTATATTGCTCGGCTTGCGGATAAAATGCCCCCGATTTTTACTCTGATTGATGGTATTTATACACTTGAACGGGGGCCCGGTTTTGATGGCAAGATGAAACGCAGTAATCTTTTAGTGGCTTCAGCAGATATTTTATCAGCAGATAAGGTAGGTGCAAAACTGCTGGGACGCGAGCCAAAAGACGTTCCTCATTTAGTTCATGCAGCACGTAACCACAATCGGCCGATTGACTTTTCAGACCTTGATATCATTGGGTTAAATCCTGATGAAGTTGCGAGTGTTCATGAATATGATTTTCCCTATAGCTATACTGAAGATGGTATTATGCCAGTACCGTTAGCCAAACAAGGTCTTAAAGGCCTATATTATCAAAAATATGATTTAACCATGTGTACGTACTGTTCAAGTCTAAACGGTTTGATACTTTCGGCCATTCGCTATGCTTGGAAAGGAGAACCGTGGGATAAAATTGAAGTTCTTACTGGAAAAAAAATGAAGCCCACGCCGGGCATGAAAAAAACGATTCTCGTGGGGAAATGTATGTATCAGGCGAATAAAGACAATCCAGATATTCAGGAAATGATTCCAATCAAGGGATGCCCACCCGACCCTAAAGAGGTTATCACTGCTTTACATCAGGCAGGAATTGATGCCAACCCTGCATTATTTGATCAGGTAGATCAACTTCCGGGGCTTTTCATGAGCAGGTATCAGGGAAATCCAGAATTTGATGAGTCGTTTTTTCGTATCTGATTAGGAAATCGCCGGATGTTTCGTAGAAATATGATGTTCTGTTGTATTATGAAGTATCATTTGAATTGCTTGTACATACGTGAGATTTGCTTGTTCAATTGCGGCTGCAAACCCAGCATCTTTTGATAAACATGGATTGGCGTTGATTTCTAAAATATAGGGCGTGCCATCTGCATCTACCCGAAAATCTACGCGCGCATATCCAGATAACCCAAATCCATTAAAAGCACGTAATGCGAGCTGTGAAAGTGTATCTAATAAAGCAGCATCGTTTTTACTGAAAGAGAAAGTCCTTGGGGTATGTTGATATTCATAAGAATCCGTGTCCCATTTGGCTCTATATCCAACAATTTTGGGCATATGTTCTGAAAAGTGATCAAAAACAATTTCTGCAGGCGGAAGGACTTGTGGATCATTGCGGTTAGACAGAATCGAAAGGTTGAATTCACGGCCTTCAATATATAACTCGGCAAAACAGGAGCCGCATAAATCTCTCGATTTGATTTTAAGTTGATCCATGAGCTTAGCGTATGAACTATTTGAAATTAAACTATGTTGATCTATACCAATAGAAGCATGCTGCGATACTGATTTAATTAGCCATGTATAGTACTGGGGATCATTACATAGCGATGATGCAGTTTGAATAAATGGGAATTGTTGAGGATAAGGGCCAATCCAAGCGGGTGTTGGAAGGTTTAAAAGCTGCATTCGTTCTTTTGAAAGAATTTTATGCGATGTTAAATAGATCGCTGTTGCGTTTGAGCCTGTATAAGGAATGCGCAATGTATCTAATAAAGTTGGAAATAAATGAATGAAAGAATCATCGCCATTTAAGGATTCAACAAGATTAAATACAAGATCAGGTTTTATGTTCTCTAACTCATTTTTTATCTTAGATAGATCGAGACTGCATGATAATACAATAACGTCGTGTTCTAATTCGTAAAGTGCAGATGAAACTGAGTCTAACTGTAGTAAGACATCAGTTTCATCTGCTGAATCTTCACGGGTTATGGCGTTATGTATCACCGCAACACGCATGAGTTTAACCTGTTTTCGGTTTGAATACATGTTGATTCATACGTTGACTTGCAGAATCAACAATTGTTCGTATTAAGTCGATATAAGGTATTCCTAATTTATTGCATATGATAGGAAGGTCTGAATGCTCAGGATGAAGACCTGCTAGCGGATTTACTTCTAAAAAGAACGGATGACCTGCTGCATCACAGCGTATATCAATTCGACCAGCATCACGACACCCTAATACTTTCCAAGCATCTAAAGCGATTGTTTCAGCTTGTTTTACAATTGGGTCTTTTTCAGATGAAATATACTTATACTCAACTAATTCTTCACAACGTTCTTTATTGATATAAGAATACACTTCAGGTTCAGCATGAGTTAATAAAATGACTTCTATCGTACCGATTATACTTGCTTGATCACCTGTGCCCCAAATACCCACTGTAAATTCACGACCCGATAAAAATTGTTCTACCAACACGGGTTGTTGATATTTATCCAGTCGGGTTTGACATACCGCAATCAATTCTTTTTGATTATGCGCGATAGAATCGGGTGCAATCCCTTTACCTGTACCTTCAGCAATGGGTTTTACAAAATAAGGTGGGGAGAAGGGTATATCAGTAAGCTTTTCTATACGTTCAATAACCATAAAATTTGCAGTTGGTAATCCAGCATCTCGAATAACCCGTTTAGTCAGGCCTTTATGAAGCGTTAAACTCATTACCAGAGGGTCTGAAAACGTATATGGAATTCCATATAGATCAAGAATGGATGGGATTTGAGCTTCCCTTCCAATGCCGTTCAGGCCTTCAGCAATATTAAATACCAAATCCCATCGTTCATGTTGCATTAAGTGTTTAATTAATTGAAATGCATTGCCAATACGTATGGGTTGATGACCGAGTTGCTGCAAAGCTGTTTCCAAGGACACAATCGTATCATCCTTATCAAATTCTGCTGTTTGTTCTTCAGTATATCCTGCAGCGAGATATTCGGATCGTAAGTCATAAGTAATACCAATTATCATGATATGGTTTTCTCTAATAAAATTTCATCATAAAGTAAATTGTGCCATTCCAATGCTTTGCTTTTGGTAAAACATTGGAGCATTTGTTCAAAAGTTTCGTTTGATTTTAATAAATGGATAGGACATGCATTATGGGAAAATTCTTGATATAGCCCACCTGCGTTGTACTCGTAAGGATATATGCGACAGACTAATGGCCTTACATCAATTGCTAATTTACATCCTGTGTTGGATAAAAAAAAGCAGTCCCCATTCGCATTCCGTTTGATTACTCTACGTGTGCCATCAGGTTTAAATACATAATTTTCCCATATGGGGTCATCATCATTCATGGCATATAAGGGATTGATTGGAGCACTATATTCAAAAAAGTCTTTGCTTCCAGTTAGGGATTCAATTCGTTTTGCATCTTCTAAGGTAATATACACTTCAGAGGTTTGACAACATGTTTTTCCAAGTTGTGCACAACGGTTACATAATAATTCAGTAGGTTTTATAGTATTCATAAATTTAGGTCCCATATAATCGTTTTTTTTTTTAAGTTAATTGAAAATATAAAAAAATGGCGTTGATTATCATTACGGCCATTCAGGTAACAAGGGAGCAGGCTCCCTTGTTACATATATACAACTTTTCTATGATCATTAACTTATTGATCTCTAAAGATCATTTTGGATCTTGAAACATATTGATCCGGATAACGATAAATGTTCCCTTCAAAATTTTTCAAAATATAAGATTCACCATCATGACCTACGACATAGTCCGTCATCAGAGGAATTTTTCCTCCACCTTCAGGAGCATCAATTACATAGGTTGGAACTGCATAACCTGTTGTAAAACCTCTTAAGCCATGAATAATTTCAAGACCTTTTTCAACAGGCGTTCGAAAATGACCTGATCCAAGGATGGGATCGCATTGATACAAATAATAAGGACGAACACGCATTTTTAAAAGATGATGCATCAGCGATTTCATTGTGTTCACGTCATCATTAATATCTTTTAAAAGCACAGTTTGTGAACCTAACGGAATTCCTGCGTCAGCTAACATGGCACAAGCCCGATATGATTCTTCTGTACATTCATCTGGATGCGTAAAATGCAAGCTCATAAAAATCGGGTGATATTTACGAAGCATTTTTACTAAACTACGCGTTACTCGTTGAGGTAATACCGCTGGAATTTTTGTTCCTAATCGGATGATTTCCACATGACGAATACTACGAAGTTTTTTAATTATCCATTCCAAACGGTCATCAGATAACGTTAATGGGTCTCCTCCAGAAAGTAATACGTCTCTTATGGTTGGGGTTTTTTCAATATATTCAATCGCTTTTTCTAATCTGGATTTGCTTGGATAAATCGCATTATGGCCGACGACTCGGGAACGAGTGCAATATCGACAATAGGTCGAACAAAAATCCAATACCAACAAAAGTACACGATCAGGATAGCGGTGTACCAGACCATGAACTGGACTTTGGGTTTCTTCTCCAAGTGGGTCTTCAGCTTCACCGGGCATTTTTAAAAATTCAGACAATGTTGGTACAACAGTACGCCTTATCGGTTGCATAGGATTATCTCTCGATAAAAGACCCATGTAATAAGGTGTAATAGATAAGGGTAACCGGGTACCAAGACGCTTTATCGCAATTTGTTCTTCATAAGATAACTGGAGGATCTGGCTTAATTGGGTATAGGTGCGAATACGGTGTTGAATCTGCCAGTGCCAATCATTCCATTCCTTGCTTGTAATCTGTGGGAAAAAAAATTTACGAAATTGACGTTTAGAAACTAAATTCACATGTTGTGTTTTGGATTGTTCAACAAATAATAGATTAGAAAAACGAGATGGTTCGGTAAAAGTTTTGTCTTCTACCTCGATCGGGTTAGTTAAAGCAAAATAAGATGGAGGTTCGTCTTCCTTATCTTGTATCAAAGGTCCTGAAATCGCTGGAATACAGGTTTGTAAGTTCATCCTTATCTCCTTACTATGGTTATGTTACTTTGTGTTATTTTGATAAAGGTACTCATTAAAAATGCCCTACATATACTACTATTTTTAAAAATGGAAATATTTTTTTTAATTATTTTACGTTTATTGAAATTCCCATAATTCCTAATTCGCAATTCTTAATTCCAAATTATATTGCGCCATGCTTAAGCAAAAAAAGTGCCAATATTTTTTTTGTATCATAAAAAATTCTGACAGGTATCAAAGCCTTTATTGGGACTATGTTGGGTTGATCTAGTGTATCTGAATATCGGAACATGTTGTGCCGATCTTGAAGTTTATTCTTGTTTTCGATTTATATATTTTGGGGGGATTATAACCATATGCATCAAGCTAAGAAAGTCCCGTAGGGACGACCTGTTTGTAGCAATGTATGTTCATCCCTATATCAAGCTCCATCGGAGCGGCCTGTTTAATTTACA
>PDZT01000206.1 GCA_002753105.1 Deltaproteobacteria bacterium YD0425bin50
GTTCACCTTGCGGGATTTCATGAATTAACGCCCGTGTCCATGATCCTCGACCCGGGCCTAACTCTAAAATGTAATCATTTGGGGAAATGCGAGGTTTGACAACCTGATAAAAAAATTCAGATAACGAACCGCCCAATTTTTGTTCTTCTTGTTGAACGGTTTCAAGTTCTGAGTCAGGTGAAGGTAAATTTTGTGAAATAATGCCACTGCTATACCCATCAGCAAATGATTCAAGCGACCATTGTTTATCTGCCATGAAATTCGTCCATATGCTTAAGTAATCTACGAAACCATGTGAATACGGATCGATTCACTAAGAGCAATACCTTACCAATAACTGCAATTAAAAACGGCTTAATCCCTAAACCGTTGCGTACTGCATAAAGCCATTGCCCAGAAAACGCAAGATAGATTAAATACAGTTGTTCATATTCTTTTTGATTCGGTAAAAGCCGATGTGCCTGTTCAGCATGAAATAAACCGTAGTTAGGCGAAGCTCCCCAGTATAAGACATGACGGGCAAAAGCGTAATGTCTTTTAGCTAACTCAGTATTTTCAAATAACTGATTATTACATTGGCCAGTAACTTCATAGGCGAATCGATCCTGCCATTCGAATTGAATGCAAGGCACATTAAGATGTATTTCATACGCTTGTTGAACCAGTTCTTTTGAATTCCATACTGCGGGTAATGCAAAATTCATAAATGGCGAAACCGTATAGGTAATGGGTTCAAATAGTATTTTTCCATTACAGTCATCAATCAGCCATCGATGCGTTGGATGGCCTGCATACAATTCAGTCCATTTGCGAGGCACCTCCACATATCCCCGTTTTGCAACTCGCATCATCTCTTCACACGCTTTTTGAGGATCAGAAGTATGTTCCAGCACATGCAGACAGATTACGACATCAAAACTTTTATCTGCAAATGGCAAATCCATAACATCGCCTTGAACATAATCATGCTGAATCTTATCTATGGATAGCGATGTCCCATCCCTGTGAATTCCTGTGTTAAAATCAATATCCAGAACAACATGGGCAAACGTTACTGGATTATGACCACCGCCAATATCCAATACTCGTTCATGAGGTTGAATTTGTAAAGCAGTTTTTAACTGATGATGGTCATAGGTTGGGTAGGGAGGAAATTGTCGTACACTGAGCATATCGATTTTGCCTTTTGATACCATTCTATTGCCGCATCTGAATTTCCCATAGTCTTATAAATGAGGGCTATTAAATGATACACTTCAAAGAAAAGAGAATCTATTTTAATCAAATCGGTCAATTGATCTAACGCATGGTCAAATTGATTATTTTCAAAAGAAGCTACGGCTTCCTGATAGTTATGATTGATGTGTTCAAATGAATACGGTAATGGCCCTATCAACTGATCCGTATTTAACGTATCCACATGAACATCAAAATAAAAAGCGGATTGCTTGGATGTATCCACAAATTGCATAGCCATGCAATAGTCATTACAAATTGACGGTGGTTTTCGGTTCAGATGTGCAAGTCGTAATTTTCGATAATGGGGTCCATTCCATATATCCAGAAAGTGATTATGCTTTAAATCCCCCATAAACAGACGGTCATAATAGCAACAGGCATAGAGTACGCCATGCCAGCCGATAATAGCTGCATTATCAAGCCAACGACATTGTATTCCCTGCTCGTCCTTGCAAATATAATATTCTAATAATCTTTGTTCGTGATTGTCTCCATCAAACAGCGGTGTATGAAAAAAATCCACGCCAATTTTCTTTGCTAGTTGAATAGCTTTAATATGCATTTTATCTGATAGTACCTGATCAAAATATAGCGAATTGGAATGAAACTCATCTGTGGTGTAAAACGCTTGGTGATAGGCGATCACGGTTTGAATATCTAGTTTTTTGGCAAGTTGAATTATCTGAGGGAGCTCGCGGATGTTTTTTTGAGATAAAATACTGGTAAAACCAGATATAATTGGCATTTTTAGGTTGTTAGCCTTTTTGAAAGACTGTAATTGTTCGATATTGTCTAATACTTTATGTAGTGAAGTTCCCCTGATTTGACGGTACATATCTTCACTAGCAGCATCAAGGCTAATCGTCATCCGAATATCTTTTTCTAAAAAGTCCTGAATATACTTATCCAGAAGCGTTGCATTGGTTACAAAGGCAACAGGATATCCATGCTGTGCCAGATAGTTCAACATGCTACTCAAATGACGCGCTAATAATGGTTCACCCATAGACGATAGCTGGATTGTAATGGATGGATTCAATGAATTCATCAGCTCGTAAAACATGGACAGATCAAAATCACCGTAAAGTATAGGGAAATGCGACTGATGGCAGTGCGTGCATTTTAAATTGCATCGATTTGTGGAATCAATACAGACTTGCTGCGGCAAAGGCCAATGAAATAATTCGTTAAAATATTTAGAGGGAATCGTGTAAGATGAATTATTAACAGGTTGCATGAGAATTATCACAGTGGGTTAATGAAGAAAATTCAATTTGAGATGCTTTATAAACAGTTTTATATCTTTTGGCCTGATCAATAATTTCTTGTTGGACGACTTCATCTGCCCATGTATCACAACATTGGCACATAGGATGAGTGTCATACTGACCTTGCAGATGCATATGGCGTAATTCATCAATCATACCAGAATTCCACATAGCTAATAATGAATTGTCATGAACACAACCAAGACAGTAATCAATATTAAAGTCTTCACAACATAATCCAAGTCTGCCATCCCATGCGATAATCATTTGTGACCAAAGCAGAAAACAGGGTTTTCTATTTGCAGGAACACGGGGCCAGCGTTTGCTTTGCGGCGGGTTTCGATAATGTGAAACCATGATCGTATCTACCTGATGGAGCCATGTATTCAGAAATGGTTCTACCTGATCTTGAACTTCATCATAAGAGACCATATTCAAAAGAATTCTTGGTGTGTTACGACATTTCTTTTTGCGTAATCCAATCAGCGTATTCAGATTATCCTCAATACGTAACAGATCAGAATTTTTTCGCACACTTGCATGGGTGTTGGGTGATATTCCATCAATACTAAAACAAATCCAATCCATGTTCGAGTCAACAACAAACTCAGCCCATTCTTTGGTAAACAGCATTCCATTGGTTAAAAAACCGGGTTTGATATTGGGAAATTGACCAGCATATGTGATAATATTCTGTAATGAAGGATTGAATAAAGGTTCACCGCCGCCATGTGTAGTCAGATTAATTGTTTTGTCCCATGTGCTGATTTCTTTGATTACAGAGCGCCAAACATCTTCTTGCATATTACCCATAGGACGGGTAACACTTTTTTGCGGGCCATGAACAATACAGCCTTTACAGGATAAATTACATAAGCCTGAGACTTCCAAAACTACCTGTGAGGGAATTTGTTGACACGACATAAAAGACTAATTCCTAAGCATGGGGTGTTGAATGTCATCCCATGAATAGTTTAAATGAAGCAAGCCCACTTCATTACGCCATTCATTAGGCACTTTAACAGAAAAAGCTGGAGATTCTTTCATGTGATAGGCATGTAATCCAGATATATCTACGGCAACCACTACAGCAATAAACTCACCCTGCAAAAAAGGAAGGGCAGGGTAACGAAAGGTAATTTTTCCGATTCCTTTACCTTGAAAGGGTTGTTTAAAGTCTTTAGCCATGTTGACCACATGGCAGTATAAAAAATCATTTCTCCGAATTCCCATGGCTATCCAAAATGGTTCATCCTGAAAACTTTCAAACTCCGCAGCCATTGTTAAATCCTGACCGAATTCCATTTCCGCAGGCTTATCCTTACCGTTTAACAGCAACGAGCGAATCATTACACCAGCATACCCTTTTTCGTTTATCTGAGCTAAGGTCTGTTCTTCTGAAGCGATGGGATTTCTATCCCGAACATAGTTTTCATATGCTGTGGTAACTTCAGTAGCCGGGCCGATTTTTTTTATTTGTCCCTCTTCAAGCCACATAGCTATGCGGCATAACTGATTGACCATATACATGGAGTGGCTGCAAAATAATATGGTTTTACCTTGGTCTTTAAATGCATTCATCCTGTCTATACATTTTTTTTGAAAATATTGATCCCCGACACTTAAGGCTTCATCAATAATAAGAATATCAGGATCAATACATGTGGCTATAGAAAACGCTAATCGTACTGTCATTCCTGATGAATAGGATTTGATGGGTTGGTCAATAAACGGGCGGATTTCAGCAAAATCAATGATATCATTCTCTTTTTTTTTGATTTCAGCATGACTTAAACCCAACATCGATGCATTCAAAAAAATATTTTGTCTTCCTGTAAAATCCTGATGAAAACCGGTTCCCAATTCAAGAAGAGCGGCTACTCGTCCGTGAATAATCACTTGACCGCATGTAGGTGAAAGTGTTCCGGCTAAAATTTTTAACAAGGTGCTTTTCCCAGCGCCATTATCACCTACAATTCCAAAAGTTTCTCCAAAAGTAAGTGAAAAATTAATATGTTTTAAGGTATCAAATGCCTGATGTAAGGGTTTTCGAAAAAGAGATTCTTTTAACCGGTCAATAGGACGCTGATATATTTTATACATTTTGCTAAGGTTAATCACTTCAACAGCATACATCATAATACATCACCAAAACCCGGTTTGGCTCGCATAAAAAACCATGCCCCAATACCATAAATCAATAGAGAAAGGCCAAAGACCTGAGAAGCAGCCATCCAATCAATCCTGTGTAATAAAATCACATCTCGAAAAAGCTGAACATAAGTACACATCGGATTCATTTTTATGACGGTTTCTAAAAAATCCGGTGCCATCGATAATGGATAAATAATTGGGGTCGCATAAAACCATAACAGCATAATAATATTCATTAATTCTTTGATATCCCGGATAAATACACAAGCACCTGCGCATAAGTAGCCCAACCCCATACCCAAAAGTAAAAGGAAAAAAAGCAAAACAATTAGAAATAGCCAGCTTATGTGAAAAAATTTTAGAAATAGGATATATATTAAAAAAAGAATCAATCCGATTCCATTCACAATGTAAACCGAGATAACACTGCTTGCGGGTAATAATTCAACTGGGAATATGACTTTGGTAATCAAATTAGCATTGTCAATTAAAACGCCTGCACATCGGGACACGCTTTCAGAAAACATCAACCACGGGAAATAGCCTGCCAGAAAAAAAAGCGCAAAACGATCTGTCCCTGTTTCTTTTGCAGTAACTTCAACCTTAAGTACCAGAGAAAAAATAAATAAATAGGCAATAATATTGACGAGCGGGTTAATCAATGTCCAAAAAGCACCGCCAAACGTTCCGGCAAAACGGCCTTTGACTTCTTTAGAAACAAATTCTCTCAGAAGATGGCGATGCGTAACTAAAGTTTGAAGAGCTTGGACAATCAGATAAAGTCGGGCTTTATGAATCAACATTGCTTAATTTCCTGATTGCTCCCTTGCACGTCGGATCATTTCAAGAAAAGGATTTGTTGGCATTGATTCAGCAGATGGGTTATTACTCCTTTGCTCTTTTGCTCGACGGATAGCTTCGGCAAACGGATTGGCATAAGGATCGCCTTGCTGAGGATTTTTTACTTTGCTAGTTGTTTTTGTGGGAACTGGCCCCGCTATTGCTGAGGAGGAAGAATCAGTAGGTTGATTACTCTGCTGCTGTTGAATCTGTTGCGGCTGAATTCCAACTCCTTGATCAGATGACTCAGTACTAGGTGCTGATGCGACTTGGTTATTATCAGGAGGCATTGAACCAACTGGCGGTGCTGTTATCGGAGGTGGAACATTCATTACTGGCTCAGGAGGTGGCGCTGGCCTTGGTTTTTCACCTTGATACAAATACAACCGAATTTCTTTTTCCTGCAAGGTTAATAACACATTGTTGTTGTGAATTTCCTTAATCATCAGACCATTCACTTCATCACCCTCTTTATATGCCATAGGCCGTTCATTTTTCTTTTTTTCACCAATGATAGCTCGTTTATAGTCTCCAGAAATAATTACACCCGTAAACGTAATTTCTTTAGATATTTTATTTAATTCTTCAGACTCCATAGGTTTATTTTTTTGTATTGTTTCTGGCTTTTCAGGAGAAAAAATATTTTTTTCAACCATATATGATATAGCTGTTGCATCCTGAAATGCTCCCAAAAGAAAAATAGCCACAAGGACACTTATATTTCGTATCATTTTTTCGTCCTCCGAATATTAGGATTAAAATTAATTCAATTTATATCACCTATATGTTTCATGTCAAATACTCAGTTAAAATATATTTACATATGACCATGAAATCGGAGCTAAGTATTGTCCATAGGCATCGACCACTGCCATACCCAAAAGATAGTTACCTGTCATCCATTGAGATAAAATCAAAGGCGGGAATATTCCTTGATTTCCAAATAAGAAACCTTTTGTTGATTGATCATAATTTTGTAAAAACCCAACATAGCCATTCTGAACCTCTGAAGCGAGCTGCCATGTTCCTTCGGGCAAAAGTAGCCATATTAACTCATCTTTTTTTAGGCCTATATAGATGTACACATCTGTATCAAAACGAGGTAAAAAATATTCAATGTCTATTGGAATTTTTTTTGAGTAGCAATAAAAAGGAGTTGTTGGCAAAGTCAACATCGGTAATGCAATTTTCTGTAACTGTGTACAATCTAATGCCCCAGCCCCAAACATATCATCTTCTCCGGGTGTCCCTAAATCCCTTGCTGAATCAGATAACAGGTTACGAATTGTTTGTGGTTTTAAATGGGGATTCATATCCAATAACGCAGCTATTGCTCCACTGACCATAGGTGCACTCATTGATGTTCCCGTAGCATAAAAAGCATCTCCGCCAATTTCAATAACATCAATTTTAACTCCCGGAGCTGTGATGTCAATTTCTTCTCCACTTGGTGAAAACCAATAGGCTAGCTCAGTGGCTGAATAAAGAGAACCAACCGCAATGACCTCTTCCAATTTTGCCGGGTATGCAATTTGATTTGAATTATTGCCAACAGCAGCAACCAATACAATTCCAGATTCATAAGCTGTTTTAATTGCAAAATGAACCGATTCAGAATATTCACTCAGGGTTAAACTCATATTAATAACCTTAGCACCCATCAGCATTGCATAATTCAAAGCCTCAACTAAAGCTGATGTTTTAAATTCAAAATTTCCACCAGAGTTTATTTTAATAGGCAGCACCTTGCAGTGGTTAAATGTTGCTAATAAAATGGAGGTTACATGTGTTCCATGTCCAAGTATATCTTGAGTAGTTGAGGTGTTATCAC
>PDZT01000207.1 GCA_002753105.1 Deltaproteobacteria bacterium YD0425bin50
AGAAATTGGTGATCTTGTAGCTAATTATATTGCAACATTGACATAATAAACTATGTCGGCTTTTTCAAAAAAGGCTCATCGTAATGATGAGCCACATGAAGTTGGCGCAACAGTTAAGTCATGGCAAAATCGTATCCATATTGCGATTATCTATCCAAATGCGTATGCAGTCGGTATGCCGAATTTGGGATTTCAGTCAGTCTATCAATTGTTCAATGATTACGACGAGATTCTATGCGAACGGTTTTTTTTACCTGATACGGCTTGTTCGCGTTCAGAGATGTTCAGCATAGAATCTCGACGACCACTACTTGATTTCCATATTATTGCCTTTTCCATTTCTTTTGAAAGTGATTTTCTGCATGTTTTGACCATTCTCAATTTGGCAAACATCCCGTTACTATCAGATCAACGGGATGAACGATTCCCGATTGTTATCGCTGGAGGCGTTGCCTGTTTTTTGAATCCAGAGCCTATCTCTTATTTTATGGATTGTTTTTTAATAGGAGATGCTGAAGTTATTATTCCACATTTTGTCAAAATATATGATCCGTTTTGTGAAAAAGATGCGGTTCTAAAAAAAATCATGGATGTGGTTCCGGGAGCTTATGTTCCTAAATTTTTTGGAGATACACGGGAACACAAAGTTCGGGTTGCCATCGCATCGGATATCAATACATTTTCTACGTGTACGCGTATTATGAGTCCTGATTCAAGCTTTGGTGAGGCATTTTTAATAGAATTAAGCAGAGGCTGTAGTCATGGCTGCCGGTTTTGTAGTGCAGGATTTATCTATCGTCCACCTCGAATACGACAACTTGAAACCATTAAAAAACAGCTTTTATTTGGATCAACTCAATGTAACCGTATCGGATTAATGAGCGCATCCGTGTCAGATTATCCAGAAATAAAAGAATTGCTTGATTTTAGTGAGCAAAACGGATTGGATAATACGGTGTTTACCTTTAGCTCATTTCGTGCAGATGCTATATCAGAACGATGGGTATCCCTATTTAAAAAATCGAATTTAAAAACCGCAACCATTGCTCCAGAAGCGGGTTCTGAACGGTTACGTCAGGTAATTAATAAAGGAATTACTGAACAGAATATTTTAGAAGCAGTTCGATATATTATTGAAGCTGGAATTCCGAATATTAGACTGTATTTCATGGTCGGTCTTCCAACTGAAACCAGTGCGGATATTGATGAACTTATTGAATTAACACAAAAAATAAAAGATCAATTTCTTTCTGCAAGTAGAAAAAATCATAGGATCGGTGTTATTACCTTAAGTATTTCGCCATTTGTTCCAAAACCATTTACGCCGTTTCAATGGGTTGCCATGACTCCTCCGAATATCATCAAACAGCGAATCGCAACGATCCGTGATGCACTTCGCAGTGTACCGAATATGAAGATATATTCTGATTCTGCTCGAAACCATGTTTTTCAAACCTTATGTGCACGGGGGGATAAAACAACCGGAGACTTTTTAATGCTTGCATTCAAGAACCATGGGAATTGGACCAAAACAATCAAACAAATACCTGCACATCTTCTCGAACCCTCTTTGTATCCAACCCATATTCAGGAATATCTGCCATGGAATTTTATTATTCATCATGTGAGCCAGTCTTTTTTACTCGAAGAATATGAGAAATCGCTTAAGGGAACACCCTCTGCACCATGCCCTATATTACCCTGTGATATGTGTAAACGATGCTCAAACGAATAAGGAATAATGAATGAATGATATCGAGCACTTTAAACAACTGAGACGCTGTATTATGGTAACACTGTATACTTTTTTTCAGGAAGTGCCTTATGCATCTATAGAGCTTAGCACTCTAACCGATAAATGTGCAGTCGATTATAAAGAGTTAAACTGGAATTTAGCATATTTAGAGAAATGCGGCTATGTGGAGTTGGGAAAATCAGTGGATGCACCTCCGTTTATTGCTGCAAGTGCAACGATTAGCGCAAAAGGAATTGATCTTGTTGAAAATCAGGAAGAATTTGAAACGAAATTTCAAGTTCTCAGGCTCAAAGGCACTTCGTAAACTTGGGAGATAAATCATGAACAAGACGTTATGGTTGCTTGTATGGGTGGTATGTACTTCGGGTTGCACATTAGCGCGAGTAGATGTTACCGTGTTAAGTGAACGCAGCTCACTGGAAAACCAAATTCTTGGGACATACAATGCCATTGACCGGGAAATGCTTTTTGTCGCATCTGTCAGAGGTGTTGATGCGAGTGGCCGCAAATCTGAAACCCCACAACATAGCCAGCAACATCAGGATGCTGTTATGGCAATGCAGGTGTTGGCGTTTCATGAAGATGATATTCAAGCCTTTAAAATGCTCGGTTGGATAGGTGAAAATAATCAGGGCTTATTAAGTATGTTTGATATGCAAAAAAGCACAATCCCGCCAGAATTAAAAGAATTTGCTCAACGATATACAAAACAGGAATTTGAAACAGTGATCACCCAAGTTAATCAGGCAAGAGAAGCGATGATGCAACGGGTTATTGATATGAATGAATCATTAAAACAAACAAATTTATCACAAATTAAACAGGTTTTTGCTAAAATTAATACTGAAAACGCAAAACCGGGTGAAGCGATACAAACACTTGAAGGCCAATGGATAACCAAGAAATAATACATCATGAATCAAGAACTTCACGCATTTATCAGTCCAAACGGATCACTTTTGCTCGAATGGATAGACACAGAAGAACCGGTGAGCAAAAGCACTCAACTATTACAACAGGAAATATTCTACCAATTCCAAACCAATTCAGATTCATGGCTTCTTTTTTTGGGATTCTGTGACAAAAAAGTTTCGATCTCTCAGTCACTTGACTTCTGGCGTAATGTTTCCTGTTTTTTTATCCGGAAATTATCACAAACTCCTGATTTGGAAATACTTCGTGATCAAATAAACATTGAGATTGACGAAGTCGAGTCTAATTCATTTTTAGACGACATTCCAATCATGACAGGGGCTGAGTATCTAAACAAAGACTTGTTCGTCAATATCTGGCTTAGCCTGAATATAGCATATAAAAAAGGCATCAAAGACTATGCTGGAACAGTTGAAGAATTTATTAAATCGTATAATCCTGACATTCATTTAGTAGGCCGTATATTTTTTCATCTGGTGGAAAATAAAACCGGTGATGAGCCCTTTGCGTTTCTCGCAACCTATTCAACCCGATTAAATGAGCAGGGAAAATCAAAACACGTTCCGTTGCGGTTTGCTTTACAGGAATATGCCAGTGATCAGCCAAAACTTTTAGAACTTCTTACCACAGTGCATATTGCTGCTGCAGAAAGCAGGTTGATTAGCAATCTAATTGAAACCGGTGAGCTGTTCCATCCGCTTGCATGGTCTTCTAAAGAAGCGTTTACCTTTTTATCTGAAATTCCAATTTATGAAAATGCAGGAATATTATGCCGCATTCCCAATTGGTGGAAAGGCGCTTCGGCATCTTCCCGCCTGAATATTAGTATTGGAAACTCACAGCCCGCATTTGTAGGACTCAATGCGCTTCTGGATTTTAATATTCAACTCATGATTGGTGATATTGAAATTACAGAACAAGAAGCGAGAGAGCTGATCCAAAAATCAGAAGGCTTGGCTTTTATTAAAAACAAATGGGTAGCAGTTGATTCTGAAAAATTAAGACAAACGCTTGAAGCATTTGAAAATGTAAGAAAAAACATCGGACACGACGGCTTCAGTATTCGTGATGCCTTGAGAATGCAGCTTCAGCCTGAAAAGCTTTTTGAAGATCAGACAGAATCTGTGGATAAAACTGTATCTCAAGGCCAATGGCTGCAATCGGTCATGTATAAATTACGGCATCCGGAACAGACATCAACCGTTCAGCCGGGAGACGGATTTCAGGCAGACCTTCGAGAATATCAGAAAAAAGGATTAAACTGGTTATATTTTTTACATTCACTGCGATTTGGAGCTTGTTTAGCTGATGATATGGGACTTGGTAAAACCATTCAGTTGCTGGGTTTTTTAAGCGTTGTTAAATCAGAACACAAGAATCCCGCAAGTCTTTTAATCATCCCAGCCTCTTTGATTTCCAATTGGGCAAATGAAATCGGAAAATTTTTACCTAATCTGAAGTATTTTGTCGCTCATCCTGACGGTGATCTGAAAAAAAATGCAACCATTCCCGAAAAAACAGACTTAAACCAATACGATCTTGTCATCACCACCTATGCTTTGGTCCAAAGGTATGAATGGCTGCAAGCCTATTCATGGAATTATGTGATTTTAGATGAAGCGCAGGCTATAAAAAATCCGGGCACCAAGCAGACCCGAATCATTAAAAAGTTGTATGCACAAAACCGGATTGTGATGACGGGAACTCCTATTGAAAACCGGCTTTCTGATTTATGGTCTTTGTTTGATTTTCTGAATCCGGGCTTGTTGGGAAATAAAAATGAATTTGGCGAATTTTCAAAAAAATTAAAACAAGAACATTCAGGATATAAAAGGCTGCGCAATATTATTAAACCTTATATTTTAAGGCGGTTAAAGACAGATAAGTCTGTAATTTCGGATTTGCCGGATAAAGTCGAGATGAAGACGTATGCGTCATTAAGTAAAAAGCAGATCGTTCTCTATCAAAACATGGTTCAGGAATTGAAACAAAAAATGGAGCTGTCCGATGGAATCCAGAGAAAAGGATTAATATTAGCGGCTCTTATGAAATTTAAACAACTCTGTAATCATCCAGATCAGTATTTAGGGACGGGTGAGTTTGTTGAAGAAGAAAGTGGTAAGTTTTCCCGGCTGCGTGAAATTTGTGAAACCATATATGAAAAGCGTGAAAAACTTCTTGTTTTTACTCAATTTAAAGAGATGACTGAACCGCTGAATAATTTTTTGAAAAGTATTTTTAATCATGATGGTTTAGTTCTTCATGGCAGTGTGCAGGTAAGCAAGCGAAAAAAAATTATTGAACAATTTCAAAATGATGATTATGTGCAGTTTATGGTTTTGTCTTTAAAAGCCGGTGGAGTTGGGTTAAACCTTACTCAGGCCAATCATGTCATTCATTTTGACCGGTGGTGGAATCCCGCTGTTGAAAATCAAGCCACTGATCGTGCTTTTCGCATCGGTCAGAAAAAAAATGTGATGGTGCATAAATTTATTACTAAAGGAACTGTTGAAGAAAAAATTGATCACATGCTTGAGCAAAAAACCATATTAAGTCAGGAAGTCATTTCAACTGCTGGCGAAGCATGGATTACAGAGATGGATAATAACGAATTGTTAAATCTGTTTAAATTAACCTTTTAATTGTTAGAGGTAAAAATGGGATATTGGGGGCAATTTCAGCCGTATGTATCTGTGTCTGAAAAAAAAGCAAAGGCTGAAAGAAAATTAAAGCAATTGCAAAAAAGTAATCCAAATATGCGCCCAGTGATTATTGATGGAAGTGCAATAGCCAAAACATGGTGGGGTAAATCATGGAACTATAACCTTGAAAAATATGCCGACTTTGCAAATCGCATTGGCAGAGGCCGCAGCTATGTTCGACACAGAGCTGTACTTGACCTTCAAATAAGACCGGGGCATGTTGAAGCACTAGTACAAGGCAGTATGTCAACTCCTTATAAAGTAAAAATTACTATTAGTGAACTACAACAAGACAAATGGAAAAGTATTAAATCCAAGTGTGAAGGTCAACTGGACTCTTTACAGGAATTACTCTCAGGAAAATTTCCTAAAGCTCTAGGAGAAATCTTTACAGACAAAAATACTGGACTATTTCCATCGCCTCAAGAAATAAATTTTTCCTGTTCATGTCCAGATTGGGCCTACATGTGTAAGCATGTTGCTGCGGTGCTTTACGGAATTGGAGCAAGACTTGATGAAGACCCTAGCCTGTTTTTCACACTTCGAAAAGTAGAAATAAATGATCTTATATCTCAAGCTGTTGCTGATAAAACCAATCAACTCCTGCAGCAAGCTGAAAAGAAAAGCAAACGGGTTATGGAAGATGCGAATCTTTCAGATGTATTTGGTATTGATTTGGAAGAATCGGTTATTTCAGATATTGCGAAATGTAAATCGCAACAAAAATCTGAAACGCCTAAAACGCCTAAATTAGAGCCTTCTAAACCCAAATCAGAAAAAGAAAAAACGGATAAACAAAAACCTCCAGTAAAAACCAAGAAAACTGAACCTAAAGCGGATAATGATGATGAGATTGTTGAACAAATCATTCGAAGGACTCGGAAAGGAATTGATATCGAAAAGTTATGTAAAAAAACTGGATTAACCAGTTACAAGCTTCGACTTATTATTACAAAACTTAAAAAACATGGAAAAATTAAGAGCCTGTCTCGCGGGATATACATAGGCGCATAATTATTCCCATACAATACGTCCATGCCGGACTTGATCCGGCATCCAGAATAAAACTGAATTTACGGTTTGGTGTCCCTATTTATTCCCAGACAACTTTGTTTCAGCTTTTTTATAGTAATCACTATCAGGTAATGCGACTTGTAGGACTTCATTATATTTATTCATTGCAAGTGCACGATTTTCAGGTTCGAGTCTAACGCCCTCGTTATATAGATTGCCTGCAATAACATTTTTAATTCGTAATGCTTCTTTAAAATTTGGCTTAACCTTTAAGGCTTTATTGCAAAATTCATTCGATTTAATATAGTCCTCATTATTAAGAAATTCTTGAGCATTCTTACAATATTCACTTGCTAAATGGATATAGATACGAGTCGAATAATAGCTACTTGCCCGGCCGATAATTTTTTCTTCAAGCTGAAGAAGCTCTTTCCATGTCTTCAGCGCCAAACTCACTTGATTATTCTTATATTCCTTCTCCCCTCTTTCAGAGAGCGTTTTCACTTTACGAATACTCTCGATAAAATCATTTACTTTGGATTCTAAGGGATGACCTGATTGTACTTTTTCTTTTAATGCACTAAGCCTGCTTAAACATGTATCAATTTTTCCTTTACAATAATATGTTAGTGATTCTTCAATTTCTGTTGGGTTGATCTCTTGTTTTTTCTCTTCTTGTTCCATCTGTTGTGTCTGCGGTATCTGTTGTGTTTGTTGCATTTTGGTTCGAGCAATTTGAAGTTCAATTAGCGCATCATTGTAATAAACACTTTTTTCAGAAATCGTATTTAATTTTTCGATGCCTTGAGTATAATTCTGGTTTTCGAGTAACGACAATGCTTCTTTAAAAATTGCATCATTTTGACGTTCATATAGTGCCTTTTGAATTTTTTCTTAATCTCAGTGAAACAGATCA
>PDZT01000208.1 GCA_002753105.1 Deltaproteobacteria bacterium YD0425bin50
TTTAATTAATATTGGGCCGCACGCGGGTGAGGATAAATCAACATGATCAATATATTCCAGCGTTGAAGAAACGATATATAATTTTCCAGCCATTGTTCCGAAAATATAATAAGGAATAGGACTAAATGTATCAAATAATGCTGGAGGTGCACTGATAGGCGATTCAGTATGAAATTCATAACGTAATGTTCCTGTGGTTGTATCCAAAGCAAACAGAGTACACGATCGGTCGCTGATTAACACCTGTTCTTCAAAATTTTTTCCTAACGTACATATCGGCCAATGATTTGTCCCTGTTGTACCTGAATTCAACGAAGTTGAGTGAATATCCTGATACCATTTTAGTTGGCCTTGATGAGTAAATGCCCATACCATTCCATCGATAGTTGATAGATAAATATCGCCATTTTTACCTTCTTGGGGAGGCCCAATACTGAGATCGGTTAAGGTATATTCCCAAGCCATTTCTATGGATGATAGTGAATAGGCTCGTAATACCTTATCTGAGCAGGGGATTACAAGAATATCTTTGGTCATGAGTGGAATGCCATATACAAATCGATCCTGCTGAAAATCCGAATTTTCTGTTTGAATAAAATCACTTGCTTGGTAATGGATGTTGTGATCAGCTTCGGTTAAGGTGATTGTTGATTTTGTCGTGAGGTTTTGTAAAACGCATGTATTTTCACTTAACAAACAAAGCCATTGATCATTAAGTGCCATTGATGCAATTGGCGTTGATACAAACCGTTGGCTAACTTCAATATCTTCACATGACGCTTCAATGTGTATCGTTTTTTTCCATTGGGCTTGGCTATCCCATCCACTAATTTCAATGTCGCCTTCTTTTTTTCCTGATAGAACGCTTTCCATATCAGCATGAACATCAATGGTTACGGGATCATTATTTTGGATCGTACCTGTCAATTCATTTTCAATGATAATCCAATCCGGTGCAGTAATGGAATACTGAAACTTTTGTCCTGTGCACGAATACAATGCAAAGGATTCAGGAAGATTCGATTTACATGGGTTTATTTTTAACAGATTTTTTGAAATACATAACGGGCATTGGATTGTAAAGTGTAGATCATGTAACCACGTAATTCCATTTTTTGTAGCCTGAACAGCCAAATCACCTTCCGCAATTCCTAATGGCGCAATTCCTAATGGCATTGAAGTCGGGGTAAGACGAAAAGAAACATCATGCGAATGACCTGATGAAAGCTGACCAGTATCAGGGTAAGAAGCGTGTATCCAATCAACTGGTGAAAAAGAATACGACAGGTCAACTCCATAACAAGAACTGAATGTTGCCTGAGCCATGACTGTCGAATCACATGAATTAATGTGTTGTTTCATGGGCGTGATACATAATGGACTTGAAGCCGTTAGCAGAACTTCTTTTTCCATTAATGTGTTGTTTCATGGGCGTTGAATCCGAATAAGACCTTGTTGATCTGGAGTCAGTGATGTGCCTTGTGGGATATCCAACGAAATCGTACTGAATTCAAAGGCATCGAGTTTGCCTTTGTAAGGATCATGTATCGTTAACCATGATGGACCAGATAACGTATAGGTAACAAAACGCTCCTGACAAGCGCTCAATGAAAATGTTACAGGTAATGTCCAGCGCATGTTAGAAATCGTACTTAAAACAGTTTCAGATACACAAATCGGATTGCGCCATGCAGAAAGCGTTACGGGAATTTTTGCAGTTGGACTAAATCCATCTGTTATGGTGATCATGCCTCTAAAATCACCTTCTTTGGGATAGGGTGAAGTTACTACAACATTAATTGTGTCTGTTGTCCAAGATGCCGTCTCGCCATGATCAGGAACAAGACGAGCATCAATTCCTGCTATTTTGGCTTCCCATGTTAACATCCCTGAACCACAATTTTTTACACTAATTGAAGCAGTTGTCTGGCCTTTCATGTCTAATGCTGCAAGATTAATAAAATGTGTAGTAACACAGAGTTTTGGCCATTGACCACCAGAAGTTCGAGAAGGGTATTGTTCCCATGCAGGCCATGATGCATTCATATCCATTGGAGATGTTTGTACTTTAAATACGCGGCCTGCATTCGTTGCAATGTAAAGATAGCCAAGATGATCACTATATGCAGGGCCATTGACCTGATCTGTATCTAAGGGACTGGGTATATGAACATCAAACTTATCCATGTTCAATTCATATACATTTCCCAAAAGATCAACAAGGATTGGCCCTTGATTGGTGATGATGGGCGGATAAAGAATTGAACCATGAATATTGATTGGATAGGCTCTATACGTGGTTCCGCTGCTATTGATCACTGCATACGTATGCTGCATCGTAAAATGGATATTGCCATGTTGATCAATAGTAACACCATTATCAATGGGACGTATCACATATTTTGAAAAAATGACCTGTAATGCATCTTTTGAAAGTTTGTGAATATAGCCAGTTTGCGTGGCGATAATAATATCGCCTTCTGCAGTAATTGCAATTTGGCCTTTAATGGCGGCATCCGAAATGTACTCGGATTGAATTTCGTTGTCTTGAATGGCATATACAGTAGCTGGATTACTAACCACATACAGAGTTCCATCCTGAGAAAGACTTGGTGGAACCAATACATTCGCATGTAAATCTAACTCGGATTTAAGAGTGCCATGAACTATAGTCAATAATTTTCCGGTTTGTGTAGCAATAAACAATTCACTATTAGATGATACAACAGGTTCTAATTTGCAGGTTTCTCCCGGGGGGGCTTCATATTTCCAAAGCAATATTCCGTTTTGAAAATAATTGAGCGCATAAATACTACAATGTTCTGTCAAAATATACAGCGTGTTGTTTGGCCCCATAACCGGGCCGGCAACCACAAATTCATTTAAAGCTTTTTGCCAAATCACATTTCCATTTTGAATGGCTGTAATGTTGCCAATCATGTCAACAACAACAAGGATCGATCCTGAAATTGCCACGCCTGATGTATAGGGTATTTTAGAATTTTCAAAAACAGAAACCCATTCCTCAGAATAGGCATTCAGACAGGTTAAGCAAGTGATATAGCTTGTAATGATCGTTCCAATGATAATTTTAATACAAGATGATCGCATAGTTTTTTCTACTTCTTTATGATGAAAATACTGTTAAAACTTAAATCGTCCAATGTTTTCAGTTAGCTTCATTGCTATTTTGGAAAGTTCGGTTGAAGAAATGTTTGTTTTTACTGCACCTTGAGCAGTCTCTTTTGCTGCATTGTTAATCATTTGAATGTTTGTCGAGATGTTTTCTACCCCTTTTGCAGACTCTGAACTCGATAAAGAGACCTCATTGACTCTGTTTGCCAGTTGATCGATATTTTTTGCAACTTCCTGAGAGGCTTTTGATGATTCATCAATAGATCGGGCAATCTGAAAAACCAATTGAGATGATTCCTGCGCATTTAAAGAAACTTTGTTAATTCGCTGGAGATTTTCAAATATGGCCTTTGAAATTTCAGAAGCAGTTGATGACTGTTCTTCCACAGAAGCGGCAATGGTTTCACTAATTTGAGCAATCTCAGAAATGATCTGGTGAATATTTTTGATTGCCTGAACTGTTTCTTCAGTGCTTTTTTGAATTTCTTCAATCTTTTCAACTATTTCATCTGTTGCTTCAGCAGATTGCTTGGAAAGTTCTTTGACTTCACCTGCAACAACAGCAAATCCCTTTCCAGCTTCGCCAGCTCCAGCAGCTTCAATGGTCGCATTTAAAGCTAACATGTTTGTTTTACTTGCAATATTTTTAATAATTCCAATCACTTTTCCGATTTGTATAGATGCCTTCAACAGAGTCTCTGTTCGGATGTTAATATCATCCGCCCGTTTGCTGGCTTCTCTGGATATTCTACTAGACTTTAATGTATTGCTGGCCACTTCATTAAGTGAGGCTGTCATTTCTTCAACAGCAGCAGAAATGTGCGTCTGATTTGAAGACATTTCATCACTTGACGATGCCACAGATTCAACATTTTTAACGATTTCCTTTGAAAATTTTGCAATTTCCTGAAATGTTGCAGACATTTCTTCAGTCATATGGGCGATATTTGAGACCATTGCATTGGCTTCTTTTACTGCAGAAGCTACAGTGTTTACATTTGCGCTGACTTGCTTTGAGGTAAGCGTTACGGACCCTGATTGAGCATCTGTTTCTTCAGCAGCAGATGCTAATTGGTTTGAAATGTTTAATAACTCTGAAGAAGAACTCATTAATTTTTCAGTATGTAAAGAAATATCCCGAATAATATTTTGGATTTTCCCGATAAAATTATTAAAATAAGTGGATAATTCACCTATTTCATCCTGTGTTTTGATTGAAATTCTCTGAGTTAAATTGCCTTCACCTTCGGCAATGTCTTTCATGGCAGAAATGGTTTGATTGATGGAAACAATTATCCGCTTAAAAATTGGGACAGTAATGATTAGCATCCCCAAAAAAACGGATACAACAATAAGTATTGTAATCCAAATATTTTGGATGGATGCTTTTTTAATTTTTTCTATATCATTTAATAGCTGATCTTTTTCTATGGTTTGGATTTGAATGATGTTTGAAATGACCTCGGTTACTATTGAAAAGTACTGATCTGCCTGAATGCCAAAATGTCCCTCATTCGCTTTTGCCATTGCAACATTAAAACCTGCTGCCATTTTTTTCCAGTGTTCACTTTCCATAAGCTCATTAGCAATATCTTGTCCTTTAGAGATGAGTATCAGCGCCGGCGATTTTAAATTTACAAAAATGGACGCATACAAGTTCATCATAGCTTCCTTTTTTGCATCTGGTAAAGGACGATCTGCCGCAAGAAGTCCTGAAAGCGTACCCCGTAATAATGCAGCATTTTCCTGAGCTTCAATGAGCAACACTAAATTGACCATCCGTTTCCCAAGACCGAAACTGGTTTTGTCTTTTATCGTTGCATGAATAAGTGTCATCAGATCATGAATGAGCGCAGTGTATTTAGAAAGAATCGGCGTAGCATCCGTAGCTGTGAATACTTCGTTGCGAATATCGCTTAATTTTTCAAGAGAATGTTTTGCTTTTTCAATACCTTCAATAGGAATATGACTTTGATTCAGTGATTGTTTCAGTAGCGGTATCAGGGTATCTGTCTGTTGCCTTTGCATATCAAGCGTTGGCCTGTTTTGACCTTTACTTCCGACAAAAACGGATGAAAGTCCACGTTCCTTTTGGAGTGAAGTGATCAGATCGGCAACTGCTCCAACCATCACGATATTATCTTGCATATAAAATGAGATATATCTGTTTTCAAACTGCACCCAAATATACTGACCGCATAAAAAAATGGCTACTAGTGTAGGAATTGCGATACAAAATAATATTTTTTGTTTAATTTTCATGCTGTCTCCATATGCTGTGATGATATCTGCTTAAGAAGAAGTTGAATCCAATAATTTTCGGATACTTTGAGCAAGCTTATTTTGAAGCACGGGTTTCATAACATATTCGCGAATACCGTATGCTTTAGCTTTTTCTTCAGAAATCAAATCGCTAAAACCTGTCAATAATATAATAGGAATGTCAGGTCGAATTTTTAACATTCGTTGCGAAAGAAGATCACCTGTTAAATTAGGCATGGTCATGTCAGTAATAACAAGATCAAATCGGGAAGGATTCGCTTTAAACGCTTCAAGTGCTTCAATACTGCTTGTTCTTGGGGTTATTTTATAACCCAATTGCTCAAGCATTAATTTTTCCATTTCAAGTACATTGGTTTCATCATCTACTAACAGAATGTGCTCATGACCTCTTTGAGTAGGTTGTTCCGTAATATGATTATCGAACCGATTTTCTTTTTGAGAAATCGATGGAAAATAAATTTCAAAGGTAGTTCCTTTGTTGATTTCACTTTTAACCTGAATATAACCGCCATAATTTTTAACAATACCATGTACAACAGAAAGCCCTAATCCTGTTCCTTTGCCGACTCCCTTAGTCGTAAAATACGGCTCAAATATCCGTTCCATTATCACAGGCGTCATTCCATGACCAGTATCCGTTACTTCTAATTTAACGTAATTTCCCGGATCAATAACACAGTTTCCTCTTAACAGCAGCTCCCTTTCCGTATCAATCTTAACTTCAGTGAGTTTAACAATAATTCGCCCCCCTTTTTCTAGCATTGCATGATAGGCATTCGTGCATAAATTCATAATAATTTGTTGAATTTGGACAGGATCAGCAAGAATTAACTGGTGAATGGTACTATATTGCTCAAATATTTGAATCGTTGACGGAATGGTTGACCTTAATAATTTGAGGGTTTCTTTAACGATCAAATGGACTTGTAAGGGTTTACGTTCCTGATCTTTTTGCCTGCTAAATGTCAAAATTTGCTGAATCAGAGATTTTGCTCTTTGGGAAGATTTTAATATTTCCTGTAAATACCTGCGAATCGGACTATCAGGTGGAAGTTGTGATAGTGCCATTTCCGAGTATCCCAAAATTGGGAATAAAATATTATTAAAGTCATGCGCAATTCCACCAGCAAGAGTGCCAATGGCTTCAATCTTTTGAGATTGACGTAATTGGGCTTCGAGTTTCTTTTTATCTTCTTCATTTTGGATAATCTCAGTCATGTCCTTGATAAATATCACAAATTTATCTGGTTTTCCTTGACGATCCTGAATGATCCATAAAATAATATGAACTGTAAATACATGACCATTTTTTGTAATCAGTTCTTTATGGTAAGAGTAAGGGCTTTTATTAAAGACTTCCTGTAATGCACGGGAATCGATTGTATGCCATTTTTCAGGTGTGATTTCCAGATATGTTCTTTCACACAACTCATTCAGGGAATATCCAAGCATAAGCTGAATGGCTGGATTTGCATCTACAATATGTCCATTCATTGTAAATGTCAGAATACCATCTGGAATGGTTTCAATAAGCATGCGCATCCGCTCCATGCTTTCTAAAAAATCTTTTGTACGAGATTGAACTTGTTTTTCAAGGTTAGAGGAAATTTCGTAGAAATGCGTACATGCGACTTCATGTTCTTGCTTGGTTAAGCGTAATTCATTGGACAAATGCTTAGTACGCGTTTCCAATTCCAAAATTTTTTCTTCGAGTTCTCGAATATAGTCTGCCTGATCCATTAATCAAAAAACCCCTGATCTTCCATTTTTTTTATTTCTTGTTCTAGTTCTGTTATAATAAGCTTTAATGCAGATGGTTTTAATGACAATTGTTTTAAACACGTTGCATAAAGTTTTTCACTTTTGATAAAAAAAAAAAAGAAACCGATTTC
>PDZT01000209.1 GCA_002753105.1 Deltaproteobacteria bacterium YD0425bin50
TCAGAATTTGTGGATTTAGCTTATGGTAATATTTTTGATAGGGTTTCAGATACAGAAGGGAAAAATTTCTGGATGTCACAATTAGCTGCTGACCTGACTCGAGGAGAATTAATCATCAGTTTTTCTCTGTCAGAAGAATATAAATTGATAAATAAAAACAAGATGATGATTACCATGTTATTCATGAACTTGATGCGCCGGGCACCTGAACAGACTGAACTGGATTATTGGCTTTCTTCATTTAATGGCGGGTGTAGTTGTAATTCGATTTCTGATTTGATTGGCAATATATTAACGTCAGATGAATACAATAATCGATTTTCGAATGATTTTGATAATGATGGCGATGGATACACAGAAAATCAGGGAGACTTAAATGATGCAAATGCCAGTATCAATCCGAGTGCTGCAGAAATCTGTGGAGATAATATTGATAACAATTGTAATGGCCAAACCGATGAAGGATGTCAGGATCCAAATGACGTAGATAACGACGGAGATGGATACACCGAAAATCAGGGAGACTTAAATGATGCAAATGCCAGTATCAATCCGGGTGCACCTGAAATCTGTGGAGATAATCTGGATAACGATTGTGATGGACAGACCGATGAAGGATGTCAATTTACTGGCGATACATTTACCAATTCTCTTGGTATGACGTTTGTACTTATCCCAGCCGGTACATTTACAATGGGTAGTCCAACAACAGAGACAGGAAGAGGAACAAGTGAGGTTCAGCATACCGTAACCATCAGCAAGAGTTATTACATCCAAACAGTTGAAGTAACCCAAGGCCAATGGAGAACATTAATGGGCAATAATCCGTCTTATTTTCAAAGCTGTGGCGATGATTGTCCTGTAGAACAGGTATCATGGAACGATACCCAGTCGTTTATTACAGCCTTAAAAGCTTTAGATACAACAAGACAGTATCGATTGCCTACAGAAGCCGAATGGGAATATGCAGCAAGAGCTGGCACAACGACAGCATTTTTTAATGGTGCAATTACGGTAACTGGATGCGGCCTTGATCCAAATTTAGATCTCGTAGGGTGGTATTGCGGTAATTCAAGTGAAACGACACACCATGTTGGTTATAAATCCCCAAATGCATGGGGAGTATATGCAATGCACGGAAATGTAGGAGAGTGGTGTTCGGATTGGTATGGAGCATACCCGGCAAGCGCAGTTGTTGATCCTACCGGTCCTGCAACTGGATCATTTAAAATTCGCAGGGGTGGGAGCTGGTTTGACACTACCAGTTATGCAAGATCCGCCTATCGAAATGGTAACAAACCTGATTTTCAGCATAGTGGAATAGGGTTTAGGCTTGCAATAACTGCTGATTAATAAAAAGTAATTATTTTTGACTTGTTTTTGTTTTTTAATTTATTGGGCGACTTAATTTTCTTGGTCGCCCTTAATATATTTAATGGAGAATTCCATGCAAGAATATCTTAATAAATCAAATCATTCCGATGCTCAATTCAGTGTTGATAATGAATCTATACCTTTTTCTGTAACAGATAGCGGAAAGACACGGGAAATTGTGTTTATTGATTCTACAGTTAAGGATTGGCAGCAGATTGTATCGACTGTTCCGTCGGACATAGAAGTTGTTGTGCTTGATTCGTCACTTGATGGTATCATGCAGATGGCTGCTGTTCTCTCTTCTCGTACTGATGTCAAAGCAATCCATCTGATCTCTCATGGCGACAATGGTATTTTAAAACTCGGCAATACGACGATAACAGAAACATCGCTTTCGGAATATGTGTCAGATTTATCCCGAATTGGATCTAGTCTGACTTCTGACGGAGATATTCTTATCTATGGCTGTAATGTAGCTAAAGATGAATCTGGATGGGCGTTTATTTCTGCATTAGCCAATGCAACAGGTGCTGATGTAGCCGCATCCTCTGATGTTACAGGCAACCTATTTTTAGGAGGTAACTGGGAACTGGAACGAGCGACAGGCATTATTGATTCCAATGTTTTGGAATTCAGTGGATATGAAAACCTGTTAGCAAACCCAACAGCTAGCGATCAATCGGCAACGCTGACTGAAGATCAGACGAAAAATTTCAACGGTGAAACGTTTGGATTTAATGATGGCGAGGATGCCGGTACTTTTCAAGCTATTAAAATCATCGCTTTACCGGATTATGGAGAGCTAAAACTAAACAACTCTAACGTCAGCACAGACGTTGATATAACCTCTGCGAATCTAAACAATCTTGTGTTTACTCCGGTCAATAAGACAGCCAATTACAGTGATACCTTTACGTTTCAAGTTAAGGACTCTCAAAACGAATACAGCGATACGAAGACCTATACGCTGAATGTTACTGCCGATAACGATGCGCCTACCGCCGTTGCAGATGAGATAAGCGCCACAGAAGAGACCGTTCTTGCTCCCGCAGGTAATGTGCTTACAAACGATACTGATTTGGATGTTGGAGACACAAAAACAGTTACAGCTATTACAGGCGGAATTGTTGGCGTGTCAAAAACAGGCACTTATGGTGCGATTGAATTAACTGCGGATGGCTCTTACACTTACACGCTGAATAATGCATCTGAAGCAGTACAAACTTTAGGCGTAGGTCAGACCCTGACAGAATCTTTCAGTTATACAATGAAAGACAGCGCTAATCAGACATCTTCTGCTAACCTGAATATTACTATTCATGGAACCAACGATGCGCCGTCAGCTACTAGTGCAAATCTCGTAGTTACAACGCCTGTGCCAGAAAATGCTACTGACATTGAAAATCCGGGGGTTCTGGTTTCAAATCTGCTCAAAACTGCAACAAACACAGTTCTTGTTTCAGATGTTGATGCAAGTGATACCACGCCGGGAATTGCAGCGTATAGCAGTACAATTACTAATGGAATGACCGGTTTATGGCAGTATAAATTAAGCGGTGGAGCATGGCAAAATTTCACCCCGTCTATAGAATCTGCCACTCTCCTTCCCCATAATGCCTTGGTGCGTTTTGTAGCTGATGTTAATGCGGATGATAGTAAAGAATCCGGATCTGCTACGCTAAATTATTATGCGTGGGATGGTAGATTGCATGCTGCAGGCGCTACTACCTCTGTTGCCGATGGCAATAGAGGCGGCAATACAGCCATTAGTACAAATGCTCTCAATGTAACTATCAACGTTGCTTCCCGCAATGACGTGCCGACGTTGACACCAGTAACTTTGAATCTGAACGAAAGCGCCACAGCAACCATTACTGCCGTCAAACTTCCAGTTGTTGATCCTGATAATACGACAGAACAACTCACTTATCGTGTTGAGGTATTACCTACGAATGGACAACTTCTAAAAAATAACATTCCTGTCTTGGTAGGGACATTATTCACACAAGATGATGTAATCGCTGATAAAATTACTTACAAACACACAGCCAGTGAACTCTCCGCAAACCAAAGTGACAGTGTAACCTTATCCTTACGTGATGGAGCAGGCGGTGTCATTGCTAACAAGAGTTTATCCATTACCATTCAAGACGTAAATGCTCAAATTTCCATTTCCGGCACATCTCAAACCGTGCCTGAATATGTTACAGGACAACCGTCATTTACTGCGCTTAATCTTGGAATGAATGATGCTGATGGTAATCCTAATCTCATGACGTTAAAGATTACGAGTTTGCCTGATCCTGCGGTGGGTAAACTTCAATATTGGAATGGCGGAGCGTATTCTGATGTAACTGAAGGAACTCAACTTACCAAAACAGCGCTTTTGGCTAATCCGTTACATTTTATTTCCACTGGTGCGGAACCAAGCACGCATTCCACAGCCACGTTTACCGTAACAGCCACAGATGGACATACGGAGCTTGCACCTACAACAGATGCAGGAAGAACTGTAACCCTGACTATTTCAGCTCAAAATGATCCGCCAACCCCTGTAACCGATACTCTCTATGTAACTGAGACCCAGAATAAAGAGAATCCTGGGCCGAATCCTGTTATCACAACAGACTATCTCACAGCCACTGATCCCGACAGTCTGCCTGCTAAACGCGTGTACACCATCAGCACAAATCCAGTCCATGGCAATTTATACCTTAATGAAGTGCTTATTGGTGTGGGTTCAACCTTTACACAAGCAGATATTACTGGAAACAAACTCTCCTTTCATCACAAAGGTGGAACAGTTGCCGAAGGCGGAATAACAGACCATTTTGATTTCCGGGTCAATGACGGTGACGGCGGCGTCAGCTCAGGTACCTTGACTATTTCTATTGCTGCAGGAGTGTACGCTGGTGGAGGAGGTGATGGCGGTACTTTATCGGGGGTGACTCCAGAAGGTTTATTTACGCCTCTGGATAACACTATTTTGAAAGGATCTGACAGTTATACCCTGACCGATCTGCCAGACAGAGGGACCTTGTATTTGAATGGTTCAGCATTGATTTTAAATAACATCTTCACCCAAGATAACATCACTAGCGGGAAAGTCGTGTATGTGCATAACGGCACTGAACCCAATACTCATGCTTATGCAGATACCTTTACGGTTTCCCGTACTGGAGGCGTTGGTGGGTCATCGACAATCAATTTTTCAGTCACTCCGGTGAATGATTCTCCGACTATCACTCAAACCTCAAACACGATCAACACCAATCAAAGCGGCAGCACTTTCATGGAGCATAACAGTGGTGGTGGGAATGCTGATAGTTTTGAGCTTGCCGATGTAAGCAATGCGGTTAAACTCACCACTAATCATTTATTGCACCATGATAGTGAAAGTAATGCGGCTCAACTTTTTTATGTTTTGGATCAATCTCCCGGAAGTAATGGAAGCCTAAAATTGTGGAATGGCACTGCATGGACAACGTTGGAACAAAATTCCCGATTTTCAGCTCAGGATATCGTTGACGGCAAAATCGCTTATTTTCACAATCCTGCTTCTGAAACACGCAGTGTTAGTATCGTTGTTAATCTTATTGACGGTGGTGTTGTTGAGGCTGGCGATGTTGTTATTGATGGTACGGTAAGCGAGCGTGCCTATGTTACAGTCAATGATGGCACTACCAGTATTCAGATCAACAAAGGTCAGGTTGCACAAAGTCCCAATCGTACCATAACCTTCACAGTAGCGAATGTGAATGACGCTCCAGTAGCATCTAACAGCAGTATTACTGTGGAAGAAGGGTATCCTTCTGTTTCAGGTGGGCAAGATAATAATGACAACCGCATCAAGGTGTTAACCTCCACGATTTTATCTGCCAATGATACGGACAATGATCTTGCTGTTGTAACCTATCTGATCAAAACACTGCCCACGCGTGGCAGTATCCAAGTAGATACTGACAATAATGGCAGTTTTGATAAAACACTTGCGGCCGGGGATATAGCAGGATCAGGTTATGCCTTTACCAAGGCTCAACTTGATGCTGGAAGGCTTCGCTATGTTCAGGATGGTACAGAAAATACAACGGATAGCTTCACTTGGGGAGTGAATGACAACGCAGCAGATTCGCCTATCAGCTTACCAAGTAATACTGCCACTGTAACTATCAACATCCTGCCTGTAAATGATCCGCCGGTGGTATTCAACAATAACCCTATCACTGTGTCTGAAGGCAGTTTAGCCATTTCTATTGATTCATTAAACCTCGGTTCTCCTAATGATCCTAACACTGACGCGGACAATACAGACCGGCAGACCCAGTTTCGGATCACAACCGGCGTTCAGTATGGCACTCTGTATCTTGATAAACTCGGAGTTATTACCACTCTGGGCCCGGGCGCTGCGTTCACGTTGAAAGATATTCAGGATGAATACCTCTACTACACCCACAACGGCAGCGAACCTCACTTACATGAACCTCAATTTCAGGATGGATTTAATTTTACCATTTCCGATGCATCAGGAATGAACGAACCTTCCGCTCGTTTTGTGATCAACCTCACTGCTGTAAATGATGCTCCTACGATAACGCCAAGTATTTTTGGCACTACAGCATATACTGAAGATAGTTCACCTGTGTCTATTGGGTCAACAGTGGTTTTTACTGATCCTGATTTGAATAGCAGCCTCGTCGCATCGCCTAACCTCAATAATGGTACGATTGAAGTCACCATAAACAGCGGTATTAAACCTAATGATGTTATTTCTGTTATTCATACGGGCACAGGAGCCGGGCAGATTGGTGTTTCTGGTGCGAATATCAGCTACGGCGTAACCACTATTGCGACAATTGACGGAACTAAAAATGGTGTTGGCGGTCAGCCTTTGCTCATCACTTTTAACACAAATGCAACATCAGATGCATCGGTACAAGCTTTGATGAGAGCTATTGCTTTTAGTAATAGCGATACTGAGAATCCTACGATTGGTCAACGTGATCTAACTATTGTTTATAAAGACGGAGCGAACGAGAATACGCTTACGGGTACTGCTTCCGTGACCCTTACGCAGAGAAATGATGCTCCAGTGATGACTGATGGTAATACCCCCATTGGTCCTATTACTGAAGACACCATCACTACAGGTCAATCTATTTTAGTTTCTACACTGCTTGGCGCCACTGTCAGCGATGTGGATACTGGAGCTGTGGAGGGTATTGCCTTTACAGGCATGAATTCTGGAAATGGTACGTGGCAGTATTCTTTGGACTCAACAGATGGAGCAAATGGAACATGGACTAACGTGGGGTCAGCCACAGAAGCAAATGCGCTGCTTTTAGACGCAGCTGATTATGTGCGATTTATACCCAATGGTCAAAATGGAACGACTGCTGATTTTACCTACCGTGCATGGGACCAGACTTCCGGCACGACTGGAGGACGCGGAAATGCAAGTACACAAGGTAATACAACCGCTTTTTCATCAGAAAATAATACAGTTTCAATTACAGCGACATCACTCAATGATGCTCCGGTACTTGCAGATACTGTTCTAAATATCACATATTCCGAAGATGCTGCTGCACCCAGCGGTATGGTAGGTACTTTAGTGTCTGCTCTGGTAGGCGGAATCAGCGATGTGGACACCGGTGCGGTAAAAGGAATTGCCATCACCGCGGCAGATAACAGTAATGGGACATGGTATTATTCCACAAACAATGGAGCAAATTGGACTGCTGTAGGTGCCCCTGCAGATACTACAGCTCTTCTTTTAGCTTCTGATGCGAATACAAGGATTTATTTTCAGCCCAATGCAAACTACAACGGTACGCAAAATACAGCCATAATTTTCCGTGCGTGGGATACTACTACCGGCAGCA
>PDZT01000018.1 GCA_002753105.1 Deltaproteobacteria bacterium YD0425bin50
GATTTGTTTAGATAAAACGCGCATATCCTGAATGAATTGATCTGCATTGCCACCGGATTTTTTTAGTGCAGCGATTTCATCTGAAACCACATTGCGCTGATGGCGCATATCTTCAAGTGTTACCAAAAAGGATCTCCTTTTGGATTCCAATTGAGTTACGCTATTAATGATATCCAATGTCATTCCACGATTGGTCAGTGCCTGACTGATCTTGTCCATGTGTTGTCTTATAAATTTGAGATCTAACATAAAAATTCCTTGCGGTAATAAAAAGCATCAGTTGAATTGCTAGAAGCAAACGTTAATAGATATTCTTGTTTAGCACCATCAGAATGAGCAAGTCAACCCTTAACCTTCTATAGCTTTCCAGAAAAGTTTTTTGCTGCGTTATCGGTCGTCGATGTATTAGGTATACACCTTCCTCCCTGCTGCCTTGCCAAAATTCTTTTCTGAAAAACTATATATAGATATTCAGATAAATAATTGCAAAGTTTAACTTATCACAGTTGAGCCATACTCATTGACGATCATTAAGATCGAAAATTTGTATCTTATCTTAGCAAATAAACTATAAATACGGAAAAAAGGTCATATATGATCAATTAGTAATATATGACCCCATTTTATATGGCTGTTATAACTGACCTGAAAGTGCTTATTGAGCAATTATTGAGCAATTATTCATATTAAATCAAAATAATGCTTAACGCATGGTGAGAGTTAGAAATATGGTATAAAAATTGAACTACAAGAAGAAGCTAATGTATTTAATGTTATAATTTATTAATTACTTAATGGGAGAAAAAATCATGTCAATTGGCACAATATTACTTGTAATTTTAGTACTGGCACTTTTTGGAATCATTCCATTATGGCCTCATAGCCGTTCGTGGGGGTATGCGCCCAGCGGTGGAGTGGGTCTGATAGTGGTTATTCTTGTGATTTTACTCTTAATGGGAAAAATATAGTTAATTCTCATGGAGTATTGCAGAGAAATGATATGTAAAACAGATCATGATGGAAGCCATGACGGATAAAATTATTTTTTAAGGGGGCGGCGATTGGCCGTAGTTGAATGATAAACGAACAAGAAACCAAACGAATGGCTGTGCAAATTGCAAACGACTGGGGGTCGCGAAGACATGTCCAGACCTTTGTCCTGATGGCCGCGACCGCCTTCGGAATATATCTCTGTTACCAAGTCGCTCTGCCGTTCTTACCTGCGATTGCATGGGCAATGGCTCTATCAGTCTTGTTCACTCCTTTTCAACGATGGCTAGACTCAAAGCTAAAACATCCAAGTATAGCTACTTTTGTCTCCGTATTGGTGATCGGCCTGATCGTGATAGTAACGGCGATTTTCGTGGGGCAGCGGCTTGTTCTACAGGCGACGAAAGGAGCGGAACTCATTGAAATGAAGGTCAAGTCCGGAGAATGGCGTCGATTTCTCGAAAGTCAGCCGCGTCTGGTTCCTATCGCTGACAGGATCGAACAGCATATAGACCTACCGGGAACCGTTCAGACTCTCGCCAACTGGCTAAGCACTACCGCTGGGTCTATTGTCAAGGGTTCTGTGTTTCAGGTGATCGATTTTTTTTTGACATTCTATCTGCTTTTCTATTTCCTTCGCGACCGTCGGGTTATACTCCAGTCATTTCGCACTCATTCGCCACTCACGGAAGCAGAAATGGGCAAGCTGTTTGGTCAGATCGGCAATACCATTTTTGCCACTATTTACGGTATGTTAGTTGTTTCCACCGTGCAAGGCATGTTGGGTGGACTGATGTTCTGGTGGTTAGGCCTGTCAGCGCCGTTTCTATGGGGAGTAATAATGGCTTTGCTTTCATTGATACCGGTGATGGGTGCTGTTATCGTTTGGAGTCCGGCGGCTCTCTTTCTAGCATTGGAAGGCAGTTGGGTAAAAGCCCTGATTCTAATCCTGTGGGGCATGACTGTTGTCGGTACAATCGACAACCTGCTTCGTCCTATTCTGGTGGGGAACCGTCTTAAACTTCACTCAGTTCTCGTTTTCATGTCAGTGGTCGGTGGTCTGCTTCTGTTTGGCTCGGCAGGTATAATTATAGGGCCAGTAACACTTACGATCACCACGGTTCTCTTGGAAATCTGGTCAAGTCGAACCATGGCCGAGACAATAGTGCGTATTGATCATTAGATTTATTGATTTGTAGTAACCATTCATACTCCTCCCCCCAGCGGGGGGAGGTCGGGTGGGGGGGAATAACCAAATAGTTATAGACTTCAACAGGCAAGGCAAAGACAAATAAAATGAAAACAAGTTTAAAATTATTTATCATTTTTCTTTTTCTTTTTATTTTTATGGGTTGCGCGAAATTGTTGCCATCCAGCCAATCTACGGTGATTTCGCCATGGAAAGATTTCGATAACGCCAAACTTGAATATGAAAAAATAATTCCTGGGAAAACAACCTTGGCCGACCTGAAAAAATTGAGATTTGATCCTTATGAAGTATCAAATATTAGAATCATGAATGTAACTGAGATCATCGGTTTATTCCTGCCGAATCCTTCTATAAAAAAGGAAGATTTAGATGTGGGAATTCAAAAATGTATAGAGAACAGGCACCGATGTAAGGCTTATTTAATTGAACCTAACGTACTGATAAAAATGCGCGTCGGCAATTTCTGGTCAGATATTTTTACATTTAAGCAATCTACGATATACACTGGATGGGAATTCCGGGGGTTAATCACAATTGTTGATGATGTTGTTACCTACAGAAACCCGGCAGGAGGAAGGCCATTGATTAAATCGGAAGAAGTTATAAAAAAACCATTAGGCCTCTTACAAGATATTGGCAGCTTCATCGCTACTGAAGCGCCAAAGGTTTGGTAATTTTCTTATTATTTCAAAAGCGATAGTACAATTTTACAGATGGACAGGATGAAAACAAGGAGACTTTATCATTATTTATATAAGAAGATCATATAATGATAAATAACATTATGACAGGAACACGATAAAGGAAAGGGAGAATTAGATATGGAACATACAAGCAGTAAGAACATTGCAGCAGCCCTGAAGATTCTTGAGGATGCGGCCGAGCAAAAGAAGGAAGAGTTGATGTCGGTTATGTCTGATAAGTACACAAATTTACGGAGTCTAATTATAGATAACGAAAGCAGTATTATGAAATCGTTGAACACTGCCAAAGACCATGCTTTCGTTGCGGCCGTCCATGTCAAAGATGCTGGCGTCGATAAGGCTCGTGAAATCGTTTATGATGTGGACAAGGGTGTACATCATAATCCGTGGCCATACATTGCAGGATCGGCATTTGTCGGATTTTTCTTTGGTTACGTTTTACGTCAGAATCATAACTAGTATTAAAACTGGAGAGTCTATGTTCAAATACCTAACCAATGGACTTCAGGCTGGAATTACAATCATGCTGATAGAAAAGTACCGGCATCTGTCAACTAAACTGCTAAAGATTGAGGCTGTGAAATACTACTTGGAAGCAGTACAGATGGCTAGGGGCTCGGCAATCTTTCTGATGCAGATGAAGCTCGTAATTAATCTCATGAGTGTTGGCGCTCTAATATTCCACGCGGGGCTGTTCATCCTTCTGCCTTGGTCCGTGGAAGCTAAAGCGACACTATGTATAATTATGGGCTTGGTTTACGTGTCCATCGGTTGGGTTGCACTTCATGCACTCATGAATGAGAAATCGTGGATGAAAAATTCAAATGTCGCTGAAATGATGAAAGAAGTGATCGGTCAGTCAAACAAAGACGGGGGCATTCCCAAAATTAACAATACAACATGAACACAACCAATTAAGATACTTATAGGTTAACATGATCCCATTCACTAAATACACATCTTTCGGCAATAATTTCGTAATTCTTGACGAAATCAACGGACCGCTTCTTCATGAAACGGAGAAAAAGCAGTTCGCTTATATGGCGACAAATACCTGCTTTGGAATCGGATCGGACAATTTTCTTGTCGTTCAACCCTGCAACCGTGAAGTTCTCGAAACAATCAACACAGTCAATGGGTATTGGGATAATCCTCCATCATACCATAAAGCAGACTTAATTTTCAGGATGTTCGAACCCAATGGGAATGAAGCCTATTCGTGCGGCAATGGACTTATATGTATTGCCAAGCACCTTTATCTGTCTTATGGAATAAAATCCGTTCGAATCTTAACTGAAATCCCCACAAAGAGACCTAATTTCGTAGCCATCGGCATGGATCGCCAATCGTGTTCGAGTTACGTAAATTTAGGTCATCCGAGACGCATGCCGGACGATATGGCCGAATTATCCATTCGGAAACCCGTCAGTAACATCATCGATTTTGTAGATGTATTCAAAATCAATCGTTGCCGCAAGACTGACTGGTTGAGATTTTTTACCGACGACAGCGAACTCAATATCAATGGATACATGGTATTTACAGGTGAACCGCATTTGGTGCTATTTACGGAATCGGGATTTTCTCTTGAAGAATTACCGAAGTTGCTCTTCCCCTCGTCAACGAACGGAAATCAGGGTGCGACATCCATGGAAAAGCGTTTCTCTATTGGCGAGGACTTGATCAAATTTATCGGGAACTATTTTGTTCGAGATTTTTCATCCATTTTCCCCAAGGGAATCAATATAAACTTCGTTGGGGAAGTAACCCGTGAAGGGGTTTTGGAACAACGTTGCTTCGAACGCGGTATTAACAAAGAAACCTTGGCCTGCGGTACAGGTGCAGTGGCGTGTGCTTTTGTGTCACAGCGTCTTGGAATGGTAAACGCCTCTCAAATACGGGTGCGTCCATTTCTCTGTCGTCAACATGATGAAAACGCAGAAATTGTTGTTCAGGAAAAAGAAGTTGGATGGCAGTTATCCGGACATCCGCAATTTTTAATTGACGGCGTTTTCGCACCCGGAGAGAACAACAAAAAAAAACAAAACTACTGGCCACAGTCCATAAAAATTAACCCCGTGATACTTCGCACCATACAGGGGACACTGGATTCCTCGTCTAAATTTTTTCCGCAAAAAGCATTTATAATCTCCCTATTGTTGTCTCTCGCTCTGATGTTCAGCGTCTTTTTCAATGTAACAGCGCTTGATAAATCACGGCACCAGGCAGTTATTGAAAACATTCGGAACATTGGAGAGAAGATATCACAAGAGTTTTTTCTATATGCCGATGAAATGAATGCTGGTTTCAGAGCATCCTTGTTCGATTTTGAGGTCAACCAGTTACTTACCGATATACGTTCCACGGTAGTCGGTCTTTTAGCCGGTTCATCTGGCGTTAATAACGATATTGCAAATTTTTTTAACGTTTCGTTAATTTCGGAGAACGAAGGAGTCCTTCATACTTCTGCCGTACCGTCGGTTTATCAGTCCATGCCCGAAGGGATAGTCAACTTCATAAATCGATCTGGCAGCGGCATGGAAGAGGTTACTTTAAATGGCACGACCTGCCTCATTAATACCATTGGCGACCGAAACCATGCGTGTGGGAAGGCCTTAGTGATCGCCTTCAACCATGATGAACTATTTCATCTCTTCTGGAAAGAGGCATCGGGTTTAGCGAGCCAACTCATCTTTGCCTTTCTTTCGGTTTTTCTTTTCCTTTTCATTGCTTCGTGCATGTTCATGCCCCTGCCATCCGATCTCGAAAAGGGTTCAACGTTCGTATTCACTTTTATCATCATCATTATTTGTATGATCGCTCAATTGCTCTATTCATCATGGTTTCTGTTCAACTTCAGGCAAGATATGATCGATCAGGAAAGAAGTGGGATGCTGCTTTTTCAAAAAGATATTGAAAATCAAATATCGAAATTTGGTATCTCAGCCGCAGGAGTAATTGATGGGGAGAGCATCGACCGGATTCTTAACAAAAACCTTCAGATGACGCCTTCGCTTAAAAGCGTGTCGGTCATATTTGATCATTCTCAAAGTTTTCACAATGCGCAGAAAACAATAGTCGAAGATCTCCCGGAATCATTGCTGTGGATATTACAGCCGCTCTTCCCGGAAAAAAAATTCACGATTAACGATTCGTTCTCTACTTTCCGGGGGATGCTGGGTCACATCTCCATTGTTTCAAAAACAGGCCCTCTGATTAACCGGTTTATGAACATGGCCATGGACTGCCTCACCATTTCGGTGATCACCATTATCTTGTCGTTAGAGCTTCTTTTATTCCTCTATACATTCTTCTCTCAATCCCCCATTTTGAAAACGGAAACAGAGCAGGTGAACTACAAAATGATGCGGCCGGCTATATTTCTTCTTTTGTTCGCCATAGATCTCTCCATTTCTTTTATACCGCTGCACATGGAGAAACTGTATAAACCTCTGTTTGGAATGTCTAAATCCATTGTCATGGGGTTACCCATCACTACGGAATTCATCTTAGTTGGATTGGCGATCCTAATCTCCGGGTTCTGGGTAGATCGAAGAGGGTGGCATGAGGCATTTTTCATCGGACTACTTTTATCGATTTTCGGAATTTTTTACTCCTTTCTGGCTCCAGGCCCCCTTCATTTTATTTTAGCACGGGCATTCGTCGGAGCCGGTTACGGGCTTGCACTAATGGCCTCTCAGGGATATGTTATTCGCTTTACGGACAGTAAAACCAAAGCCCATGGGTTAGCGTATCTCTTCGCCGGCATTTATTCCGGAAGTATCTGCGGCGGCGCAACAGGAGCGATGATCGCGGACAGATATGGTTACCATTTCGTTTTTCTGATCGGAGGTGTAATGCTCTTCTTCGTCATTGCCTACACCATGACCTTCATGCGAAGCGCAATGCTCAAACCCATGAGTGTCGCGGCGACATCATTAAAACAAAACGGAAAACGGATCATAGCCGAAAGCGGATTTGTCAGTTTTTTTAAAAATCGCATTGTCATCAGTCTGATCTTTTTTAGCAGCCTTCCTGCTTCGATCGCTGTTGTCGGATTTCTGAACTACTTCATCCCCGTGTATCTGAACAGAATCGGAGTGGCACAGTCCAACATCGGAAGAGCGCTGATGATATATGGTGTCACTCTCGTCTTTTTGGGACCCCTAATTGGGAAGTATGTTGATCAGGCCAAAGAGAAAAAGTACTATGTCTTCATTGGCGGTATCCTTGGCGCGTCAACCTTCATGGTCTTTCATTTTATGAATGGCTTTTCTGCCGCCATGGTAGCTCTGCTGCTCCTTGGAATCTCCAGTAGTTTTGTTTTGACAGCACAAAGCGCTTATCTTTTAGACCTGAATGTAACCCGTAATTTTGGAGAAGGGAAGTCCATCGGCATTTTTAGATCTTCCGGCAGAATCGGTCAGGCACTTGGTCCTCTTGTTTTTGGCTCGCTGATGGTTGCTGGGGACATGGAGAATGGTATTGAGATGTTCGGGATGTTCTATCTTGCCACTGTGTTTATCTTTTTACTTTTTACGAACAGAGACCAGAAGGTCTTATTATATCAATAAGGTGTAAAGCTATGGTCGAATCTGTCTTATCTAAAGGGGTGGTCAGCGATCCAATAAGAAACTCTATGGAAGATTACCTTAAAATTGCCTGTGATAATTCACCGGTAATCGACAGCACAATAGCGACTTTTGGCAAGAGCCAACTTTCCGATTATGCAGAAAACCTGTTCAAAGCGTCAAGGTTAAGCAACGTTTATCAACAGGGCTGGGATTTCCTTGAAATACTCTACGAGACATCACGTTCTTTGATACTGGAAGAAAATGCCAAAAAGCTCACGGAAGATATTGAAAAAATGCCGTTCGTTCTTACCGCCAACCATCATGGCGTAGATTATTTCGCACAGTCGGTGCAGAGCAGCATCATTTTTGCCCTGATGCAGAAAAAACACGACGCGGACAGGCAATATGCGCTGGTACTTTCATGCGGCAACGTTCCGCTGGATAACCTGACCTATCCGCAAGGGATTCTCCTTTACGATCTCAACGGGGAGAATGCCGCAGACATCCCGAAAAAAATACCTCTCTTTTCAAACAAAAAACGGCGATGTACCGTATCCGCATCGCCCGGATACGACCTTAGCATGATTTCCCGGACCGCTGGTATGACTCGAAAAATGGAAGACAAGGGAATGATCACCCAAGAGACAAGTCAAAATCTGCTCATGATTCTCAAGAATGACTATGCCGATACACGCGTCATTGATAATCCTTCTTATGCTTGTCAATCCGTGGTTGTGAACCGAAAGCTATGGGAGCGATTTTTCAAAACCCCAAAATCGACACCGACTCTAATTTCATTCGAACTCGAAAAGATTACGGCGATGCTCGTGAAAAAAGACATTTTCAATCGTGATAGCCTGTTGTGGAATATTCTGTTCGCCGATGACATCAGAAACGCCGTTATTAAGGAGCTTAATGGAAATCCAGTATGTTGGACATCTGGGGATCATGCGGAGAAAGACTTATCGCTTGCATCTGGAACTCACTTTTTCTGGGGAATAGATGCCAAAGGCCGGAAATATCCGCTTTCCTTAAAAGACAACGGGCCGAACAGATGTATTCTGAATGGCGTTGACAATAATGGAAAGGTCTTCGACATCCCTTTTACGCTAAAATCCTTGATAAACCATCTTGATGCCTCTCTGTTGCTGCCGTCTCTTTTCACATGCTTTCTGACTATCTTCATGGCGAGGGGTATTAACTGCATTGGTGGATACTACCAGGCTGAATATCTTCCAGCGATGCAAAAGGGGCTGGTTAGAGCCTTCGAAAAGGTCAAATGGCATGATGCAGCTATTTCGGTGAACGCACTAATTACCAACTCCTATTTATCGGGGATGCAAACCGTAATGATTGAAAAAAAGAATAAGCGTCTAGTCCCGGCAGGCCCACTGGAAATTATCACCGCAGGCGGACTCTCCGACGATGATCTTCAGACTATTCTAAAGATGAACGTCAGGGACGCTCATCTTGCCTCTTTGTTTGAAACTCTGCCAGACGTAGCTTCGGGCGCTTTAACCGGGAATGTAAACTGGAAGAATGAACTCGCTTCTCTGTGCTGGGAGTGTTTATTGGAAAAAGTTATCGTAAAATAAGATGCGGAAACAGATATATAAAATCGATGGAGATTAAAAATGTTCAGATCTCTACAGTCTAAAATCTACTTTTTGATTTGCATAATTATTGGACTTACATCCTGTTTTGTCATCTTTTTTACACAAAAAGACGTCAGTAGCGCGATGCTTCAATCCGAGCGCATCTCCGCAAAAAATATTCTGAATCTGGTGGAACTGCTCATTCAGGATAACTACAAACGTCTCATCAACGATAAGGTTGATATAATAACTCGGCTTCAGGAAAGATTACGATCCGAGGCGATTCCCACAGCGTCAGTCCTTAAAAAATTTTATTCCATGTATGAGCAGGGCAAGCTCTCCCGTGAGGAATCTTTCCGACAGGTAATTGAATGGATGAACCAGCGTCAGCCAGACAAGATCATCATTTTTTTTTATGACCTACAAGGGATCATCGTCAGCCATCCATACAAATCTCTTATCGGGACACAGATATCTCCGTTGACGGATATAAAAGGGAGAGATTTAACGAAGTTATCAACTTTTGAAATAACCGATAAACTAGGTGAGTTCGCTGTTATCAACTGGAATTTAGATAACCTGAACCAAAAAAAAATGGGATATTTCATGCCCAGCAAGGAATGGGGGGGAATACTCGGTGCGGTGATAGACTATGACAATGTGGAATTGGAGAGCAACCAAAAGATGTCGAACGTTATCGATATGTTGAAAACTACATTTTTGAAAATCAGCATCGCCCAAACAGGTTATGCGTTCCTTTTCTCCAGTGACAAAAAAATTCTGATTTATCCTAACGCTATTTTTGAAGGCGACAAGAACCCAGATTTTAACATCAATGGCGTCAACAACCTCATGGGACTTTTCATCGATACCTTTCACAAGAATGAAATGATGATTCGTTACGAAGATCCATTTCACAAAGAACATACATTGATGGAGGGGTATCTGGCCTTCTTTAAAGCGTTTCAATGGTACATCGTCGTCGCAGCTCCAGTGAATGAAATTAAAAAACCCGCTGTCGATTTGATTCGAAGAGAGGTCGTGATCATCATCTGTATTTTTTTTATAAGCCTAGTTCTTGCCTATTTTCTTATTAAGCGGATTTCAATGCCTCTAAAGAAACTCGAAAAATACGCCATCGAACTCTCATCCAATGACTTTTTGAAACCCGAGGAGAAACTTAACAACTTAGATAGCCTTCCCATCGAGAGCAAAGACGAGGTTGGTCAATTGGCTAAGGCGTTTATTCACATGAAGCGGGAGCTTGAAATCAATATCCGCCGAACGATTGAAAGCAATACTGCCAAGGAGAGGCTTGAAAGAGAAGTAGCCGAGGATGCCAACCGTGCAAAAAGTGAGTTTCTCGCTAACATGAGTCATGAACTCAGAACACCTCTCAATCACATCATCGGTTTTACGGAACTTGTTGCAGAGCAGAATTTTGGCGAATTGAACGATACCCAGCTCGAATACTTGACGGATGTATTGACCAGCAGCCATCATCTGCTTTCACTGATCAACGATATCCTCGATATTTCCAAAGTAGAGGCGGGGAAACTGAATCTCGAACTGAGTGAGGTGATTCTTGAAACAATCGTTTACAATAGTTTCAGCATGGTCAAGGAGAAAGCCCTCAGGCAGATGTTAACGCTCTCTTTTCATCATAAATCGGACATTCCAGAAATTATTCTGGCGGATGAAAGAAAACTGAAACAAATTTTTTACAATCTGCTCTCAAACGCGGTAAAGTTTACTCCTGAGAGTGGAAAAATCGACGTTTTTGCCAAACTTGTGAAGCTTGACGGAGAGAAGAATCTGATCGAATTTTCCATAAAGGATAACGGGATCGGCATCGACATAAAAGACATTGAACGGATATTTACTCCGTTTGAACAGGTGGATTCCTCATCTACCCGAAAATACCAAGGGACAGGTCTTGGCCTTACCCTTACAAAAGCACTTGTGAATCTGCATGGAGGAGAAATTAGAGTGGAAAGTGAAGGGCTTGAAAAAGGAAGCAACTTTATATTCACCATCCCCATTAGGGAATTGTCTCTGACAGGGGAGAGCGAATCTTATTAATTCCAATAACTTTTTGAATAAGCACCAGATATCGCCTATTCAATATTAAAGGAGTTTAACATGAAAAAAATTAGACTATTTTGGGTAATAACTGTCATCTTATTAATAACAAGTATAGGAGTTCCCGGATCATGCCAACCCCAGGACACGTTTTCTACAAAACCTGTAACAAATCAAGGGAAAAAATGGCACATCGCCTATTATGAAGGCGGAGAATACATCGATTATCAAAAAATTTTCACTGAAATTCTCCACGGGCTGATGCAACTGGGATGGATCGAGGTCATTGATATTCCCGCGCAAAACGGGGAACAGACATCTGATTTGTGGGGTTGGTTGAACCGGAACATGAAAAGTGATTACATCGAGTTTGTCAAAGATGCACACTATTCAGCGAAATGGGATGAAACCCTTCGGAAAGAGGTGGTTGGCAGCTTAATGAAGCGTCTTGTTGACAGAAAGGACATCGACCTTCTGATCGCCATGGGGACTTGGGCGGGAAAGGATTTCGCCAATAACAAACACAGCACCCCGACGATGGTGGTCTCAGCCAGTGACCCGATAACTGCAGGTATCATCAAAAGCGTCGAGGATTCTGGATTCGACCATGTCCACGCCCAAGTCGATCCGTTTCGGTATGAGAGACAAATCCGAATTTTCCATGAAGTCATCAATTTTAAAAGACTCGGTGTTGCCTATGAGAACACGGTGAACGGAAAAAGTTACGCCGCTATCGATTCCATTGAAAAAGTCGCTAAAGAGAAGGGTTTTGAGATCGTCCGATGCTTCACAAAAAGCGATGTTGCCGACACTGCTGAGGCCGATGCAAGTGTCGTTCAATGTTTCAAGGAACTTGTTTCCAAGTCGGACGCGATCTATGTCACGGTTCAGGGTGGGGTGAACACGAAAAGTATTCCCAATCTTGTAAAAATCGCCAATGATAAAAAAATTCCGACCTTTTCCCAGTCTGGATCAGAAGAAGTTAAATACGGATTCCTGTTGAGCCTTTCGCAAGCTGGATTCAAATACATCGGACTCTTTCACGCCGAAACCTTTGCAAAGGTTTTCAACGGCGCAAAACCAAATCAGATCGGACAGTCGTTTAAGGAACCACCGAAACTGGCTATTAACCTTATGACAGCGGAGATTATTGGCTTCAACCCCCCTATGGTCATTTTAGGGGCATCTGACGAGATTTTCAGAACGATCACGCCTTTGAAAAAAATGACAGATTGATTTCAATTCAATCTAAAGGAGAAAAATGATGCATAGAATAAAAAAACTTCGTCATATTATATTGCTTCTCTTCCTCAGCATCCTTTTGACTGTTAATGCCATGCCGTCCGAAAAGAAACTGTATGGTGTTAATCCGATAACCAACAACGGAAAGAAATGGCGGATTGGATACTATGAAGGTGGGGATTTTTCAAATTACTACAATTATTTATCTTCAATAGTGTATGGATTAATGGATCTTGGATGGATCGAACACAGCCAAATTCCTCAACCCCAGATATCTGAGGCGAAGTCTCTCTGGCACTGGTTGTCCACCGAGATGAATAGCAATTACCTTGAATTCGTTCAGGACGCCTTTTATTCGAACAATTGGAATAAAGATCAAAGGGAGATAATTCAAGAGCAAATCATCAACCGGCTGAACCAGAAAAAGGATCTGGATATAATGCTGGCCATGGGAACGTGGGCTGGAAAGGATCTCGCCAATAACAGGCATCACACCAACACCATGGTTATTTCTACCAGTGATCCGGTAGGGGCTGGGATTATCATAAGTCCAGAGGATTCTGGCTACGACCACATTCACGCAAGGGTTGACCCGTATCGCTATGAGTCGCAACTCAGGGCTTTTCACGATGTGATCAAGTTTAAAAAATTGGGGGTGAGTTATGAGGATTCACTGGAAGGGAAAAGCTATGCAGCCATCAATTCTATCAAAAAAATTGCAGCGGAGAGACATTTCAAAATCGTTACCTGCAACACACAGACCGACATTACGGATGTGACAAAGGCATCACAAAGTGTCATTAACTGTTTTAGGGAATTAGCACCAAAGGTTGATGCCATTTATGTCACGGTTCAAACCGGTGTAAATTATCAATCCATCCCTGAACTCGTTAGGATAACAAATGAAAATAAAATCCCGACATTTTCACAGTTCGGTTCCGAGGAAGTTCAGTACGGTTTTCTGTTAAGTCTTTCCCGCGCCGGAGGATTCAAACCCGAAGGACGATTTTTGGCTGCAACCTTTGCGCAGATCTGTAACGGTGCGAAACCACGCGAACTGAACCAGATTTTCAAGGAGAGTTCGAATATAGCCATCAATCTCAAAACAGCCGAGACTATTGGGATATATTTATATGCTGACCTTTTGGTCTCTGCCGATGAAATATTCAGATACATTAAGATACCGGAAAAGAAAAAAGACTGAGTGAAAAGTGAAGGGTTATAGGAAAAAACAATGAAAGTGGAATTCGAAAATGTCAACTTACCGCCTGAAAAAATATTGCCCATTCTTGACGTTTTAACGGGCCTCTGTCTGCACAGCGCCTTTCAATTTTCGTTGAAAATGGAGATCGAGGCCTATCGTAAAGAGGGAAAGCCTTGCACAATCGCTCTGATCGATATGGACTGGTTTTCACGGTTCAACCAGAAGATGGGATTTCAGAATGGGGACAGGGCGCTAAAGCATACCGCGGATATCATCCTGCATAATATCCGAGAGCAAGACCTTGCAGTGAGATTTACGGAGGATGAATTCGCCCTGATATTTCCAAATACCGGAATCGAATGCGCGTATGACTTGGTAGATCGGATCCGCTGCGATGTAGAGAATGACTTTGAAGGGTTGCTGACTGTAAGTGCAGCCTTGACATCATGCTCAAAAAAATGCGCTATTCGGGAAATACTGATTGAAAACGCAAAAGATGCTTTGCGCATAGCGAAGTTAGAAGGGAAAGACAAAATCATCGTCCACAACGATGAATCGATAAATGTGATTACTAACAGTTACAAACCCACGGTCATGATCGTAGATGATTCCGAACTGAACCTCAAAATAATTGAGGCGATATTGAAACCCATGAATTATCATATTCTGAAGGTTACGAATGGAAAAGAAGCGCTCCATTACGCCAAACAGAACGATATCGATCTCATTTTATTGGATGTAATGATGCCTGGTATGGACGGGTATGAAGTCTGCCGTCAATTGAAAAGCAATCGGAGTACGATGATGATGCCCGTTATCCTTATTACCAACTTGAATGACAAACAATCCAAAATTAATGGGATTGAGGCGGGGGCAGACGATTTTATCACAAAACCTCCGAACAGAATTGAACTGATCACACGTATCAAATCCCTGATCAAATTAAAAAGTGTTTATAAGGATTTTACGGATATCGAGAGTGTGCTATTTTTAGTGGCTAAAGCCATCGAGGCGAAAAACTGCTATACCAAAGGGCATAGCGATCGCGTGTCCTCCCTTGCGGTATCTATAGGGAAGCGGATGAAACTGGGCGAGGAAGAGATCGAGGCGTTGAGGTTCGGTGGTCTTTTACACGATATTGGAAAAATCGGAATTTCTAACCGGATTTTGAACAAATCCGAATCCCTGACATTGGAAGAGTGGAGTAAAATCAAGGCTCATCCGGAGACCGGTTATTGGATATGTTACCCGCTCAAGAAGCGCCTGAAAAATGCAATGCATATCATCCGGCATCACCACGAAAAATTAGATGGGTCCGGCTATCCAGATGGTCTCAAAGGGGATGATATCTCCATCGTGGTAAAAATTATAGCAATTGCAGATATCTACGACGCGTTGATTACAGATCGGCCTTATCGAAAAGCCTTCCCACTACTCAAGACCTTGCAGATTCTTCAGGAGGAAGCGATGAATGGGAAACTTGACAAACAGGTGGTAAACCAACTGGTCTCCAGCATGAATGAGCATATTTCAATCAAGAAAGACCCTGTTTTTTCAAGGATCAATACACTCAGCGAGCTGCCGTACGCTTCGCCGGCTATGTTTCAAGCGATTCATGCATAGGGTGTTCGAGGCATAAATTTTGTCCTTATCGAAGCTGACCTTTTTCATCGATAAGATTGGAGAGAAATAATATGGACGCAAAAAAAATTTTAGTAATCGAAGATGATGCACTCAATATGAAGCTGGTTAAAAGTATTCTTTCTCTAAACGCATTCAATGTATTTGAAGCGAATGATGCTGTAAAAGGGATTGAACTTGCCAAAAAAATTTTTCCAGACGTCATTCTGATGGATATTCAGCTTCCGGGAATGGATGGCTTGACAGCGACGAAATTGATCGCCAGCAATCCTGAATTGAAAAACATACCGGTAATAGCTCTGACCTCATATGCCATGAATGGCGACAAGAAAAAAGCGATTGAAGCTGGGTGCAAGGGGTATATTACAAAGCCGATTAACCGGAAAATATTTATGGCAGAATTGAACAGAATTATAGGGAATGGGGGTAATCCGAAGGAAAGCTCCCATGAGGATACTAATATGGAGAGAGTCCTCATTGTTGACGACGACAATCAGAATTTAAAACTGCTGCGTGGATATTTGATGAATCAAAATTTTGATATACATACCGCCTCTAACGGGATCGAATGCATAGATAAAGTCAACACAGTAATGCCCGACTTGATCCTGCTCGATGTAATGATGCCAAGACTCAACGGTTTTGAAACGACTTTTAAACTGAAAAGCGATTCTAAAACAAGCCATATTCCAATCATCCTACTGACCGCCTTGGATAGCTCAGATGCGAAAAAAAAAGGGCTTGATGCTGGGGCGGATGAATTCCTGACCAAGCCTGTGAACAGAACCGAGCTTATCGCAAGGGTCAATTCAATGCTTCGATTGAAAAAATACCATGATCAGCTCACGACCCGCACCCATTCGGAAAAACAATTCGTGAATGAACATGATTCCAGTCCGGGGAAATCGAAGAATAAAATAGCCCCCCGTATTCTGATCATGGAGCACTCTGAAGTGGATTATTTATTGATTGTCAAGTACCTAGAGGGAGAATCTTACGAACTGCTTAGAGCGACTACCGATGAGATGGCACTCACGATGGCTGTAAAATTCAACGTAGATGTTGTACTACTTGATATCATGTCCCCTGGGATTAACGGATTCGAGGTTTGCCGAAAACTAAAGCTTCTCGATGAGATTCGACATGTTCAGATTGTCATTATGTCCGACATCAATGATCTTGACAATAAAATCATGGGGGTTGAAAAAGGTGCAGACGATTACTTGATCAAGCCCATCAACTGCAAGGAGATTCAGGCCCGGGTCAAGGTGCTTTTAAAGAAAAAAATCTATATGGATCAACTTTACTCGCACTACGAAGTCGCTTTAAATTCAGCCATTACGGACGGATTGACAAGCCTTTACAACCAAACGTATTTCTGCCGCTATCTTGAATTGGAAACGAAACGCTCCGAGAGACAAAAGTATTCCTTGGCTCTTTTAATGATGGATGTCAATGATTTCAAGATTTACAACGATAGTCTTGGGCATCTGACAGGTGACGTTATTTTACGTGAAATTGCACAGGTAATTCGATCAAGCGTGAGGGAAATCGATTTGGTATCTCGTTATGGTGGAGATGAATTTGCCGCTGTTTTACCTTATTCTGATCGGAAAATGGCGCTTATGGTAGCTGAACGTATAACAATCGCAATCGAGAAACATCGATTTTCACTGGATTCCATTAACGCATTGAAAAAAGTGACTATCAGTATCGGTATCGCCATTTGTCCTGAGGATGCCTTGTCCGTACTTGAGCTTATTAATAAATCCGACATAATGATGTATGAATCCAAAAAAAAGATAAAGACCAGTTTGTTATGACATTTTTTATATATCTATACTTTTGCACTTTTTCATAACCTATTGAAATGACTTATTATACAAAAATAGCGATCGTCATTCCCGCGAAAGCGGGAATCCAGTAAAATCAAGCATTCTGGATTTCCACTTTCGTGGGAATGACAAAAAATGTCCAGGTAAAACCGAGGAAAGAGGTTATGAAGAAAAATCGTGGTATGGTTTTGTTGGTATTGGCATTGGTGGGCTTTGCATGTGCAGATGTTATCACCGGCAAAGAAGCCGATTTCCGTTCCGGTCACGGCACGGAAGGAAAACAACGTGGCATGCTAAAAGTCGTGGATGAATTTGTGCAAATTAATAAATCCGATGAGAGGTACAACGTGAAGATTACTAACGGGAAATTAGGGGATATAACAAAATTTGAAAACGTCCCGGCTGATGAAGAACAAATGATCAAAGACATGGAATCTATATTACAAGAAAAAATGTCCAAAGATTATCCCAAAGGGCAAACTAAACGCGGCGCGCACCCGAAAAACATGGCCTGCCTGCAAGCAGAATTCATTGTGGAACCGAACATCCCGGTGGAACTTAAGGTGGGAATATTTGAATTACCCCAAACCTATCCTGCCTGGATTCGAATTTCCAGTGCAAGCGGCAAGGTCCAGTCGGACAAAGTCAAAGACCTACGAGGGTTTGCCATAAAAATCATGGGGGTCCAAGGGGAGCGTTATAAAACGCAAAACGAGGAGAAAGAAACACAGGACTTTATATTGATAAGTTATCCGATCATGCCTTTAGGAACGGTCAAACTGTTTCATGACGCGGTGTACTACAGCATCAAATGGTCACCCCTTGTCTTTCTTTCTCGTCTGGTTATATCCGGCAATTTCTATGTAATTAATGAACTGCTCAAGGCGAACCAAAATCAAACATCTCCGTTGGATATTCGTTATTGGAGTACGACTCCTTATCTCTACGGGACAAATCTCGTTGTAAAATACGCCATCGTCCCCACTTCGAACATGAAAAGCGTTCTGCCGTCAAATCTTACGGATCATTATCTTACTGAAAACATGGAAAAGCACCTGGCGAGCAACGAGGCAAGCTTTGATTTCATGATTCAAGTCCAAAAAGACCCTGACCGGATGCCGGTCGAGGATGCCGGCGTGGAATGGAGCGAAAAGGAATCCCCCTTTATCAAAGTGGCTGCGCTTCGTATTCCTCCACAGATTTTTCGCACCCGGGAACGCGAGGAACTGGCGGAGGATTTGTCATTTTCCCCAGCGCACGCCTTGATTGAACATCGGCCGATCGGCGGCATCAACCGTGCGAGGGTCGAACTTTACCGGTACTTATCCGAATTCCGCCATAAGCAAAATAACAAGCCTCTGATAGAACCTGGCAAACAGACGGATGGCGGAAGACATGAACAACAGTGAAACCATTAAAAGGAGGTAGTTGCATGGATAAACGACAAATAAAGGAAAAGGTCTATTGGCTGGGAGCCGTTGATTGGGACAGACGCCTTTTTGATTCTCTCATTCCACTTCCGGACGGCACGACGTACAATGCTTATCTGGTCGAAGGGAGCAAAAAGACGGCTTTGCTGGACACTGTCGATCCGTCCATGGCCGGTAAGTTGCTGGCGCAACTGGCCGGAGTGTCCAAAATTGACTTTATCGTCTCTCACCACTCAGAGCAGGATCATTCCGGGGCCATCCCCCATGTGCTTGAGCGGTTTCCGGACGCGAAAGTGGTTGCGAACCCCAAGGCCAAAGTCATGCTCATCGACCTGTTGAAAATTCCCGAAAATCAATTCCTCACAGTGGAGGACGGCGAGACGTTATCGCTCGGTGACAAGACGCTGAAATTTATTCAGACGCCCTGGGTGCATTGGCCGGAAACCATGGTGACCTACTTGGAAGAAGACCGCATCCTTTTCAGTTGTGATTTTTATGGCTCCCATATCGCAACCACCGATCTTTTCGTTACCGATCAGTGGCGTGTATACGAAGCCGCCAAACGCTATTTCGCCGAAATCATGATGCCCTTTCGTAATGTGATTAAAAAGAATATCGAAAAACTTAAAGGGTGCGACATACACATGATCGCACCGAGCCACGGCCAAATCTACGATCATCCGGACTGGATCATGGATGCCTATCAAGACTGGGTGACAGGCGCTCCTCACAATTTGGTTGTGTTACCCTTTGTGTCCATGCACGGCAGCACTCAACAAATGGTTGATCGTCTGACTTCCGCCCTCGTTGTTCAAGGGGTTCGTATCGAACTGTTTAACCTGACCGTCACGGATATTGGAAAACTCGCCATGGCGCTGGTCGATGCGGCGACGGTTGTCGTGGGCACACCGACCGTTTTGGCCGGTCCTCACCCGTTGGCCGCTTATGCGACTTTTCTGGCGAATGCCTTGAGGCCCAAAGCGAAGTATCTTTCCATTATCGGATCATACGGATGGGGAGGGAAGACTGTAGAAACACTTGCGGGAATGATTCCCAACCTGAATGTCGAAGTGTTGGGTCCTGTTCTGTGCAAAGGGGCTCCCTCCAAGGCTGTTTTTGAAGCTCTGGACCGGCTGGCCGGGACGATTGCAAAAAAGCACGAGGAGAACGATTTTAAATAGAATAAGTACCTGCGTTAAATCATACTAAAAAAAGGAGATGAGAAAATGGACACACCAAAGTTGTATCTTTTACCGAAGCTTGCATACGACTACAATGCGCTTGCACCGGTTATATCGGAAGACCTGTTGAGGCTGCATCACGACAAGCACCACGCCGCGTATGTGAATGGCGCAAACGCCATTCTCCAGAAGATGGACAAGGCCAAGGCGGACAATGCCGATTTCGACACGAAGGCGACGTTCAAGGAGCTCTCCTTCCACATCGGTGGGCACTTGCTCCACTCTTTGTTTTGGCAGAACCTTGCCCCAGAAGGCAAAGGCGGGGGAGAGAAGCCGCTGAAAACAATCGCAAAAGTAATCGACGAGGAGTTCGGTTCCTTCGACCGGTTCAAAAAACTATTTTTCCAAGCGGCGATAAGCACCGAGGGCTCGGGTTGGGCAGCACTCACGTTTTGCAGGGGGACAAGCAGGCCAATCATCATGCAGGTCGAGAAGCACAATACGAATGTTTACCCGATGTTCAGGATTTTAATGGTTTTGGATGTCTGGGAGCACGCGTATTACCTCGACTATAAGAACGACCGGGGCAAGTTCGTCGAGGCGTTCTGGAACATCGTGAACTGGACAGAGGTAAACAAGAGGCTTGAGGATATTCTGAAGAGTTAACAGTCTTCGAGGTTCTATCTATAATGGTCCGCTAGACGATTATCCGTGCGGGGTTGACGTAGGAACAGCGTGCCGCCTGCTGCTGATCGGCGGTGGGTCGCGTATCGCCCCGGAGACCGCGTCGGGGGTGAGTCTTTGCCGATTAGTCGTTAGTAACACTGGCGAGAGGAGGTGATGTGTAACTGGCGAAATGAAACATATTGTCAAATAGGATTTATCTGTTTCAAACTGTAATTTTTTTCAAAACCTTAATTTTTTCAAAGACAAGGAGAAACGAAATGAAAAAGCTTATGACATTGATTGCTATTATGACGGTGCTTAGTCTCGGGGTCTTCACTGCTACTGATGCAATGGCGCAAATGGGGAAAGGTGGGGGCGGCTGGGGACAGGGAACGAATTACGACAGGATTTATGATCCTAAGACCGTCGTAACCATCAGTGGCGAGGTCGTCTCAGTGGACAAAATAACACCCATCAAAGGTATGAATCCGGGTGTTCATGCCGTCGTAAAGACAGACAAAGAAATGATCTCTGTTCATCTCGGCCCTGAATGGTACATCGAAAATCAGGACATGAGTATTAATCCAGGAGACAAGATTGAGGTAAAGGGTTCACAAATAACCTTTGAGGGCAAACCAGCCGTCATCGCTGCAGAAGTGAAGAAGAACGACGAGGTATTAATGCTTCGTGATACAAGTGGCTTTCCTGCATGGAGCGGTTGGAGACGTAGATAATTTTTGAGAATATAAAGACTGATCACAACTACAGATGTTCAGATAAATAATTGCAAAGTAGGGCACGATGCATCGTGCCCCTACAATCGTTAGAATTTTGAAATTATTTATCTGAACATCTGTAGAATCGGAATTGGAATAACCATTCAAAAAAGGTAAATCATTTTGAAAAAATTAGGAATTATACTCGGCGTAGGAATCATTTTGGTCATTGTGTTTTGTGGATGGTGGCTTTTTAGTCGCCCCGAACGTGGCACAACCGGTGCCATCAGTACACATTTTCGTTGGCTCGGGTCCAACGACGAAATCGTGATAGACGGCTTCGACGACCCCAAAGTTCAGGGCGTCGCCTGCCACATATGTCGTGCACAAACAGGCGGAATTAAGGGTGAATTTGGCGTGGCGGAGGACACGAATGATGCCAGCATCGCCTGTCGCCAGATCGGCCCAATCAAGATCCTCGACGAACTCAAGGACGGTGAGCACGTTTTTGACGAGCGCCGCAGCCTTGTGTTCAAGAAGCTTCAGGTTGTTCGTTTCTTCGACCGCAAACGAAATGTGCTGGTTTACGTTGCCTATAGCGATCGAATTATCGAGGGCAGCCCGAAGAACAGCATCAGCACGGTGCCAATCATGGGGTGGCTTGCACCATAAATTTTGAAAATTGTTTCTGGTGTTTTGTCCCGATGGCAATTTTTATTGCTTCTGTTACCATAATATAACCTCCTGTAAGTTGATTTTCTCAGAAGGTCATATTTTACTTTATTTTTTTTTAAATTTTTCCTATACTTTTTCGATTTATATAATTATAAAAAAATATGTGGAGATGTCCCACTAAAGTAGGAAAAAATATTGCCAAATACTATTATAACCATTTGGAATGTTGGAATCGATGAAATTTTTTTTGTGTGTTTTAGGCATGGTCATGATTGTTGAAGGAATTCCGTATGTTGCTTTTCCAGAAGCAATGAAGCAGTTTTTGCAAAAGGCATTAGAACTGCCAGATTCAACAATGAGGAAATTAGGAATTATTTTAATGCTTTGTGGATTATTTCTTGTCTATATTGGCAAACGTTGACCTATACTCAACTGGTTTCAAAGAACATGTACTTAGTGGACAATTATGATTATCACTTACCGGTTTCACTTATTGCCCAGAAACCACTTGAACATCGCGACCAGTCAAAGCTTCTGGTATTAAATAGAAACACCGAAAGAATCGATCATCTCACATTTCGCGATATTTTCACCCATCTTAACCCTACAGATGTTCTCGTTCGCAACAATACCAAAGTGATTCCATGTAAGCTGATTTGTCATAAACAAACAGGCGGTAAAATTGAAATACTTGTTCTGAACGATCCTATGTTTTCACATCAGAGCGATTCAGCGAATACATTTACCAGTCCATGTTTGGTCAAATGTTCAAGACGATTAGCATTAGGGACTCGTTTGGAATTGAACAACTCTGTCTATGCAACAATAATGGATCAAAAAGAGGGAAAATATAGTGTAACATTTGAATGGGATACAACTTATTCAGGCTGGCTTGATGTTATTGAGCATATTGGCCATGTTCCCTTACCGCCTTATATTAGAAGAAAAACATCAGTACCTGATATAGATGATCGTAATACTTATCAAACCTTGTATGCATCTCAACCGGGTGCCATTGCAGCTCCCACAGCCGGTTTGCATTTTTCAGAAGGCCTGCTTTCCAGTATAAAAGAAAAGGGTATTGATATTATTGAAATCACGCTGCATGTTGGGTATGGAACATTTATTCCTGTAAAAACTCAGGATATTCGAAATCATGTGATGCATCCAGAATCGTATTTTATTTCTGAACAGGCTGCGGATAAGATCAATTTTCATAAATCCAATGGTCATCGTATTATTGCCGTAGGTACAACGACAGTTCGGACATTAGAATATGCAACTCAAGCCAATGGGCAGTTGGCTTCAGGTCATGGGATATGTGATTTGTTTGTTTATCCCGGCTATCAATTTAAAACGATTAATAGCATGATTACGAATTTTCATCTGCCAAAATCAACACTATTAATGCTTGTCTCTGCATTTGCGGGGAAAGAACGTATTTTAAATGCATATCAGGAAGCTATTGAACATGATTATCGGTTTTTTAGTTACGGTGATGCCATGTGGATTGTATAGGGTTTACCATGTATGACTTTGAAGTTATAGCCAAATCAAGCCAGTTCAAAGCCAGAGCTGGACATTTACAAACACGGCATGGGATTATTGAAACACCTGTGTTTATGCCAGTTGGCACTCAGGCGTCCGTTAAATCACTTGCATTTGATGATCTCATTGCATGTAATACGCAAATTATGTTGAGCAATACCTACCATTTATATTTGCGTCCGGGAATTGATGTGATTGTTGAACTCAACGGGCTTCATTCTTTTATGAACTGGAAAAAACCAATATTAACAGATAGCGGTGGCTTTCAGGTCTTTTCATTATCGAAATTATCAAAAATTCATGAAGATGGCTATTCATTTCAATCGCATATTGATGGTTCAAGCCATATATTAACGCCTGAAAAAGCTGTTGAACTGCAATGTGGTTTTGGTTCAGATATAATGATGTGTTTAGATCAATGTATTGGTTATCCTGCGGAAATGGATGAGGCCAATTCTGCAATGCTGCTTACTCATCGCTGGGCAAAACGGTGTAAAGAGCATTGGGAGAATACCTATCAGGGTATAAACAGTTTATTTGGAATTGTTCAAGGAGGTATGTATCGAGAGTTAAGATCCATTTCTGTAAACGCATTAGTTGAGTTGGATTTTCCGGGGTATGCTGTAGGCGGGTTAAGTGTGGGTGAATCCAAAACAGAAATGCTCGATATTGCTGCGCATACTCTATCCCTTTTACCTGATAATAAGCCCAAATATGTCATGGGTGTGGGGACACCCAATGACATTATCGAACTGGTTGGTTATGGTGCAGATATGTTTGATTGTGTTATGCCCACCCGTAATGCAAGAAATGGTCAACTGTTTACTCATTCTGGAACCATCAATATTTCCAATGCAGCACATCGTTATGATCCAGACCCGATTGATGTATTGTGTGGATGTTTTACGTGTCGGAATTATTCACGCGCCTATCTCCGGCATCTTTATAAAGCCAAAGAATTACTTGCATATCGGTTAAATACAATTCATAATGTGTATTATTATAATAACCTGTTATCAGATATCCGACAAGCGATCTGTAATGGCCAATTTGACCAATTTAAACGTCAGTATTATTTAGCAAAAAATAATACTTATGGAGATGGATAAAAAAATATGGATCCGTTTCAACCAATTTCTCGCAGGGATATATTACGTCTGGGTAAGACTTTTGGATGGACTTCAACGATTCTTGCAATGATCTCATTCGGCGGATCAGCAACTCTTCCCCAATTAGCCAAGGCTGCAGAATCTATTAACAAGAACCGTTTAGCCAAAAAAACAAGAGTCAATCTTCTTTTTGGAGCCGCTATTATTGGCAACAATTTTGAACAAATTGATATTATCGGCTGTTCGCAGTTTATTCGTGATTTGGAAGAACGCACAGATGGAGAAATTCGTGTTGAACTGATGGACCAAAATAAGATTTGCACTCAGCTTGACTGCGTGAAAAGAAGCCGAGATGGCATCATTGATATCTATTCTTCTACAACGCAAAATGCTTCAGTCGCTGTACCTTATTTCAACGTGCTTGATTTCCCATATCTCTTTCCAAGTCGAGCGGCTCAGAATTATTTTTTTTATCATTTCCAAAGTGAAAAACTACTTCGGGAACCCTTAATTAAACATTACGGTATCCGCTTTTTATTTACAAATTGTAGGCTTCGTGGCATCATGCTGGGTCAAAAATGGCGTGATAAGCCTAATTTGGTGAATATCTCGCAATTATCTGGAATCAAGATACGCACTACAGCAACTCATATCGGTATGCTTGCTCTTGAACTGCTTAATATGCAGACAATCCCTATACCTTGGGAAGAAACAGCAGGTGCATTGAAATATGGAATGGTAGATGCTATAGAATCCTATGAATCCTCTGTAGCCGCTGTTATACCTGAATTACTATCTCAGATGATCGATATTAGACTTTTCAGCGGGAACTGGCATACAGGAATGAATGAATCTGTATTTCAAAAACTGACACCTGAACTTCAAAACGCTGTGATGGAATCCGCTTATCAGACTCAAGTATTTATCCAATTAGCAAGTGAGTCAGCAATTATAAATACGGTTGGAGGTTCATCTCTACAAAAACAGGATACCATTTTTAAAAAAAATGGTATCCGTTTTGTTGAACTACCTGAGGAGGAATTAAAAAAAGCGGAACGACTATGTTCCCCTGAATTCAATCCTAAACCATGGGAAGAATATCGTGAAAAACTGAATAAATTAGCTGGAAATAGTGATGTTTATAAAGAAATATATTCTATAGCTCGTGAAATTCCCTCAGATAAACTTGCTGAAAATGTTCAACCGTATCGTTGGTGGAAAAAGCGATAGAGGAGGACGATATGACAGAACAACACGATGTACCTATTTCCCGCAGGGATTTATTTCGTCTGGCGCGAACATTCGGATGGACTTCATTGGTCATGGCAGCTTCAGCAATTTCTGGATCGATCACCTTACCTCAATTAGCAAAAGCGTCTGAATCGACTTATAAAAGCAGGTTTACCAAAAAACCTAAACTCACCTTAACTTACGCTACCACTGTTGCTGGGAAAAGACTGTTAGAAATTAATGCGTTTGGATATTTAGAATTTGTGAGAGATATTGAGGAGCGCACAGACGGTGAAATTCGTATTGAATTGATTGAGGGATCAGAAATTTGTAATGAACTCACCTGCGTCAAAAAAGCGATGCAGGGGATTGTTGATATCTATTCTTCATCAATACAAAATGCCGCTGGAGTTGCTGTCTATTTTGATGTCCTGAATTTTCCTTATTTATTTCCCAGCAGAGCATCTCAATATTATTTTTTTTATCATCCAAAAAGTGAAACGCTTCTAAGAGCGCCTCTTCGTAAACATCACGGAATCCATCTTCTGTTTAACCATTGCCGATTGCGAGGCATTGTTATGGGCATGAAATGGAAAAATAAACCTGATATCAACACTATCGAGGAACTGGCTGGAGCTAAAATTAGGTCAACGAACAGTAAATTAGCCCTGACTGCCTTAAAACTTTTAAAAATGGAACCCATTCCACTTGACTGGAACGAAACCTTAAATGCTCTTAGATTTGGTTTGATTGATGGCATGGAAACATGGGAAGGGGCTGCTGCAGGCATGTCTTTTGAACAAAATGTGATTTCTCAGGTTTTTGATATTTGTCTTTTCAGTGGAAATACTCATGCCGCAATGCGTGCGGATATATTTGATAAATTATCTCCAGAACATCAAAATGCAATTATGGAATCAGCTTATTTTACGCAAATATGGCACCATTTCGCCGGAGAAGCTTCTTTAGTGAATACCGTTGGCGCATCCAATCCATCCAAGCAAGGGACTATTTTTGCGGATAAAGGTATTCGTTTTATTATCCCTTCTGAAAAAGAACTCATTAAGATGCAACAGATGTGTTCACCTGAATTTAATCCAAAACCTTGGGAAAAAATGCGTGAAGACCTAAATAGTATGGCTGGAAATATAGATATTTATCAGGAAATTCATACCATTGCGCGTGAAATTCCATCAACGACTTTAGCTGAAAATGTCATTCCCCGACGTTGGTGGAAATCATGAAAATTCAAAAAATGGCAAAAGAAAGTGTCAGAATAAAACTAATCGCTTCATTTATGGCTGTATCTGCTTTTGTGGTGATATCAAGTTTGTTATCTTTGTATTCTTTTCTTTTTTTTGAACGAACTCTTGACGACATCATCACAAGATGTCTTCCTTCAATGATTATTGCCCAAAAAATTGCTGCTCAGAGCGAACGCATTGTTGCAATTGCTCCTTCTTTAATCGCATCATCTGATGCAAATGAACTGGAAAAAATGTCGATTGAAATGAATTTTGAGGTAAACAAACTGTCTCAACTGTTTTTAACCCTGAAAGAATTAAGTAGTAGTGAACAAAAAATTACAGCGATTGAATCCAGTTTTGGAACATTCGTCAAGTATATTAAAGAACTTGATGTATTGATGAAACAAAAACTCCTTTTAGATATTAAAGAACAACATAGCTATGATCAGCTTCTTGCAATTTATAAAGAGTTTGAAAACTTTATCAATCCTGCTATTTCAGTAAATAAAGCGCCTATAGACGAGTTACTTTCAACACCAATTGTAGATAAAAAAAATGTTTCAAAGGAACTCTCTGAAATCATCAACGTATTAATGCCTTTAATAGAAATACGAATGATGGGAAACGCACTAACGAATCTGTTGCTATCAGTAGCGACAGAACATAATCGGGATACTCTCAGAATTACTAAATTGAAAGTGCGTTCCTATATCATCGATATACAAGAACAAACTCATCTATTAATACCTGAAATGGCAGCAACTTACACAGAATTAATGAATCGTTTTAAAAAGTATGCGCTTGGTGATTTGTCCATTCTGGAGTTAAGAAAACAGGGCATTGAGATTATGTCTGAAGCTGAAAGGAATTATGAAGAAAGCAGAGTATTATCAAAAAAATTAAATAGAATTGTTCAGCAACTGGTTGATGAAACTCAGTTTGATGTTAATCATGCTATTCAACATACCAAAAAAGCTAAAAATATCATATCCGTCCTGTTAATAGTGGTTGCCGTTTGTAGTATTCTTTTTTCTGTGATTATGGGCTGGGTCTATGTTGAACGTCAGGTTATTCGTCCGATTGAAGACATTTCGCGTGCTGCGCATCAGATCGAAAATGGAAACCTTGATACACAGGTAGTTGTACATAAAAATGATGAGATAGGAAATTTTGCGGTAGCATTTAACCGTATGGTTACAAAACGAAAACATGCTGAAGAAGCTTTGCTGAAAATGAATGATGAGCTTGAACAACGCGTCATGCAGCGCACCTCTGAATTAGCAAATGAAAAAGAACAATTAATGGTAACGTTACGTTCGATTGGTGACGGTGTCATTACAACTGATATTCACAGTCGAGTTCTGATTATCAATATTGTTGCGGAATCATTGACTGGGTGGACTCAAAAAGATGCGGCAGGAAAGCATATCCGTGAAGTATTCAATATTGTCAATGAACGCACAAGGTTATATCCTGTGAATAAGCTTGAAAAAGTACTAGAAACTGGAACCATTGTTGGTCTTGCCAACAATACGCTTCTGATTTCACGCAATGGTTCAGAATTTATTATTTCGGACAGTGGAGCGCCAATTCGAGACAAAGAAGGAAATATTAACGGTGTTATACTTGTATTTCGGGATATCACTCAACGCCAGTTAATTGAAGCTCAACTCCAGCAAGCCCAAAAACTCGAATCTATTGGTACGTTAGCGGGTGGTATTGCGCATGATTTTAATAACATGATAGGAATTATTTCAGGGAATATTTCATATGCGTTATCTATGATGAATCCTAAAGATGAGCTTTTTATGGTGTTAAGCGATGTTCAAACAGGAACAAAACAAGCTCAAAAGCTAACTCAACAGCTTCTTACGTTTGCCAAGGGAGGTGCGCCTGTTAAAAAAGAAGCCGACCTAAAAGAAGTTTTAAAAGAATCTGCATTATTTGTTACAAGAGGCTCTAAAGTTCGATGTGAATTTATATTCGCTGAAGATTTATGGACAGTATCTATAGATGTTGGTCAAATGAACCAGTCTATTGGTAATCTTGTGATTAATGCAGTTCAGGCGATGCCAGAAGGTGGTATTATTCAAATTAAAGCAGAAAACAAAACGATTCTTCCTGAAGATAACATCCTATTATCCCCCGGTAATTATGTAAAGATTAGCATAAAAGATAATGGAATGGGTATTATAGATAAACATATTTCCAAAATATTTGATCCATATTTTACAACAAAACAAACGGGAAGCGGTCTAGGGCTTGCTACCACGTATTCAATTATTAAACGGCATAATGGAACTATTTCAGTTGAATCCACCATCGGTAAAGGAACTACTTTTTTGATATATCTCCCCGCTACAGATACTAAACCCGTTATTGAGCCAAAAAAGCAATTAGCTGAAATTCAAGGGCAAGGTAAGATTCTAGTTATGGATGATCAGGAAATGCTGCTGGAAATGGCGAAAAGAGTATTTGGGAGTATGGGGTATCAAGCCCATGTTGCTAAAGATGGTAATCAAGCAATAGAAATGTATAAAGAATCGTTGCAATCTGGACATCCTTTTGATTTAGTTGTCCTTGATTTGACTATTCCCGGGGGAATGGGTGGTGCTGAAGCGATTCAGGAATTATTAAAAATAAATCCTAAGATAAAAGCAATTGTTTCCAGTGGGTATTCAAACGATCCGGTCATGTCAAATTATCAAGACTATGGATTTTGTGGCGTTATACCAAAACCATTTACAAAAGCTGATATCCGAGAGGTTTTAAGTAAGGTATTCAGAAAAGAGGAGAATCTTTCGTAATACATCTATAGACTTTCAGATAAATAATTTCACGGCGTTATCGGTCGGAGATATACTAAAATGTATTATCTCCTCCCTCTAGCCTTGTGAAATTCATTATCTGAAAGTCTATATTATGTTGAAATTGTATGGTATGAATAAATTTTGTCTAAATCAAAAATGAACAGGAATAAACAAATGATGAACATTGAAAAAGAATTAATTCAGGAATTAGGGAAACTGACGGTTTTAGATCAAACACAGCAAGCTATTCCGTTGGGATCGTTATGGAAAAATCAAAAAACAGTATTAGTGTTTGTACGGCATTTTGGGTGAATGATCTGTCGCCGTCAGGTGGCGGATATTCAGGAAAATATTAATGAATTTCTGAAAAGAGATTTACGGCTCATAGTGATAGGAAATGGTCAGCCTAATTTCATTGAAGGGTTTAAGAAGGACACAAAATTTCAAGGTGAAATTTATACCGATCCATCGCTGAATACATACAAATTGTTACATTTTAAAAAAAGTGTTGCGTCACTTTTTGGTTTTAAGACAATAAAATCAGCTATAAACGCCATAACAACAGGATATGGTCAAAAAGGAATACAAGGTGATGCATTTCAACAAGGCGGAGTGGTTGTAATCTATCCTGACAATACGCCAGTATATTTTTATATCAGCAATGAGGCTGGAGATCATCCGCCTGTGTCTGAAATTATTAAAGCTCTGTAAGGCTAAATACATGCCATATAGCAATTTTACCCTAAAAAAAGTAAAAGAAGAATTTAAGTTGGAAGTTGTTGAAAACAGGGATTTGTTTTCGGATATTGAAGAAGTTGAAGTCAGCGATTATCTGAAAACAACTCTGAATTATAATGTGCCTCTGGCATTGGCGATTAGTACGGAAAAAGCACGTTCCGAATTGATTATTTCCAATGTCCTGCTGGAACTGAAAAAACGTCTGAATGATGTTATTAGTCTGTTTTCAGGTATAAACCTTGATATTGACAAAGACAGAGACCTAAATGGTTTCTGTGATTATATTATCAGCAAATCATCCGAACAGTTTTATATCAGTTCTCCTATTGTGGTAATTGTAGAAGCGAAAAATGAACAGCTAACAGCAGGGCTGGGGCAATGTATTGCAGAAATGATAGCTTCAGTAATTTTCAATGAAAGAGAAGGAAATATCATTGATATAACATATGGTGCCGTGACTACAGGAAACACATGGAAATTTTTAAAATATGAACATAATACAGCCTACATTGACAAACCTGAATACCATATTGCAACTATAAATAAGATCATGGGTATTCTTGTGAAAATGGTACTTCAGGAAGCATAACCAGTTACTTCAATGGGCGATAATCCTGATTTTTGTCATTCCCACGAAAGTGGGAATCCAGAATGCTTGATTTTACTGGATTCCCGCTTTCGCGGGAATGACGATCGCTATTTTTGTATAATAAGTCATTTCAATAGGTTATAAAAAAATGCAA
>PDZT01000210.1 GCA_002753105.1 Deltaproteobacteria bacterium YD0425bin50
CGGATCGATGACATAGGGTCTAACAGGGGAATCAAACATCATATTTAAAAAATTTGCAGAGTAACGCAGGTCATGACGCGGATAGACTATACGATGGCCTCGGGATATTTTATAGGCCATAGCCGCCATCGTCCTGACTTTGGATATCAGTCTTGCCACAGTGATATTGATTTCTTCTTCAATCCCCTCCAAATACGGATAAAAACCTTTTAAAGCAGTGACCATCGCTGACAGAATTCCCATTGGATGGGAATCTCTTGGAAAGTGTTGAAAAAAACCATGCATGTCTTCATGAACCAAGGAATGGTCATTCAATAAACCAGAAAAGCGCTTCAACTGCTCTTTATTGGGTAAAAATCCGTCAATTAATAAATAGGTAACTTCGACAAAAGAAGAATGTTCGGCAAGTTGTTCAATAGGAATACCCCGATATCTCAATATTCCTTTTTCACCATCCATAAATGTAATTTCACTTGTACAGCTTCCAGTATTGGCATATCCTGAATCTAAGGTTATTAATCCTGTCTGGGATCGAAGAGTTGAAATATCAATGGCTTTTTCACCTTCAGTTCCCACAACTACTGGCAGCTTGTATTCTTTTCCATCAAAAATCAAGGTAGCAACATTTTCCATCTTTTATTTCCTTTTGTTTAAGCTATCTTATTAGAATTGAACAACAATTTCATCATATGTTTTTCGCCATTTTTTAGGCCCCATCGTCATTGTTGTATTGAAATATCCAACGGCTAACAATACTGGAATCCAGTATTGATCAGGGATATTAAAAGCTGCTCGAACCGCTTCATGATCAAATCCATCCATAGGATGCGTATCCAACCCAAGACTTTTTGCAGCAAGCATCAATGACATGGAAAAGAATCCTGTATTTTTACATGCAAAAGCCATTTGCTGCGAGTCTGATGCACCATATAAATTTTGGGTAACATTTTCTAACCACTCCCGTTTGTCTGGAGTGATTGAACCTGCTTTTTGCATTTCCGAAAAATTTTTTTCAAAAGTAGGATGATTCCCTTGCCAGCCAAGTCGATCTGCCAAAAGAATCAGCACTACAGGCGCTTCAGTAACTTTCGGCTGATCAAAAGCCAGTTTTCTTAAACGTGCTTTGTCATCAGGTGTTTTAACTACAAGGATATTCCATGGCTGCAAATTAAAACTGGATGGCGAAAGGGCTGCCATCTCGATCATTTGCTTTAACATTGAATCTGGAACCTGTTTATCTGGATCAAAAAAATTGACTGCTCTTCTGTTTTCAACCACATGTTTAAATTCCATATGTCAAGCCTCCTGTTTTTATCTATTTTTATATGTTGTTATGTGATCAAACCTGTTCTTTACAGGTACAAATTCTATAGTTTTTCAGAAAAGAATTTTGGCAAGGCAGCAGGGAGGAAGGTGTATATTTTAATACATCGACGACCGATAACGCAGCAAAAAAATTTTCTGGAAAGCTATACTTTGTCATATATTTCCTTTATGGATAAATTACAATCAATACTATTTAAGTAAACCATCCCTTCTATGTCATTCGTTTCAGTAAGTATCCATCTTTCATGTTCACGGACATACTGTTCTATGCAGATTCTGTCCTGAGCCACAAGTAAATATTCCTTAAATGCTGGAAGTCTTCTATAATGCGCAAATTTTTCGCCTCTATCGTAAGCTTCAGTGGAACCAGACAATACCTCAATAATCAGTGCGGGATTCAACAATGTATCCATATAGACATCTTCAAATTCAGGCCTTTTACACGTCGCAACAACATCTGGATACGTATATAATCCAGTCTGAGAAATTTTTACACGCATATCATTGGCATAGGCGTTACATGACCGTTTTTTAAGTTGTAACCCTATTTCTACGCAAATATTAAAGGTAATTTGATTATGTTGACGGCTTGCTCCGGCCATCCCCAGAATAAAACCATTAAGATATTCACTTTTATAAACAGCTTTTCGTTCTATTTCCAAGTATTCTTGGGGTGTATATTCATAAGTAGATTCGTAAGCGAGTTGCATTTTTTTTCCTTCAAGTTATCATTTTTTATTATTTATCGTTTCAAAAATATGCACACACTAGAAAGTCGTATGGGAAGAGGATAGTTGACCATCAATCAAACGAGATTCGATCAGATTGAATCAGTCGTTCACCGATAGCCAATGCTTCATGATTCAGTTTGCATTTGGTTGCAGGGAATATATCAGGTAATACTGCATCAAAATCTTTTCGATTTAAAGGGAAAGAATCTATGGCGCACAGCGCACCGAGCATGATCATGTTCATAAGAATGGCGGGGCCTAGTTGTAATGCATGCTTTGTTGCTTCGATCCAGTATAGTCTCCCGGAAATTGTGGTAAGAACGTTTTGAATAGTTTGCAAATCCGGGTACACCACCTCTCCTGCAATCACATTTAATGGATATATTGGTCTTGAATTGACAATATAGATAGTGTGTTGATTGCCGTATGAAGGAACAATACGTAATGTTTCCATAGGTTCTAATCCAAGAATAATGTGCGCACCGCATGGTGGAATTAAAGGGCCTGTTTGCCCATGATCACTGAGACGAATATGACTCATTACAGGCCCGCCCCGTTGTGATAAGCCAAATGTCTCGCCAATCGTTACCCGCATCCCTTTTTTTACAGCAGTTCTGCCAACAATCTGAGATGCGAGAACATTTCCTTGTCCTCCTACTCCAGTAATAATCAAATTAAACAACATGACCATCATCTCCATTTAAGTATTGATATACACGCTTTCAGACTGAAAAAGCCATGATTGAATAGTTTTTAAAAACATCTACAGATATTCAGATAAATAATTGCAAAGGTGAACGATTGTAGGGGCACGATGCATCGTGCCCCTACAGCAAATCGTTTCAATACATATAGTCAACATTATGAAATTTAATATCTGAACATCTATAGACGAATGATGGCTTGTTGAGGACATATTTCCGCACATATACCACAGCCTACGCAGATCACTTCATCAATTAAAGCCTTTTTTGCGTTTTCATCCCAGATTAAACCGGGACATCGAAAAATTCGGTTGCAGTAGCGATTACAGCCACAAGATTCTCCACGACATCGATGGATATCTACTTTCATGGTATAGGGGAAACCACCTTCTTTGTTTTGAATCAATGCGCATTTTCGACGAAGAATAAGGACACGCACACCGCATTCTTGTAACATCCTATACACGACTTTTGTGGTTTCAAGCATTTCATACGGGTCTGCTACGCTGACCGGGATATTCATGGCGCGACATATTGCTTCTATGTCAACAGGTTCTGTTTTATTTCCCATCACAGTGTGAGACGTACCCGGATGGGGTTGAAAACCTGTCATTGCTGTTGCATTGTTATCCAGAACAACCAAAAAAGCATCTGCCTGATTAAATTTGGCATTGATAAGCGCCGGAATTGCAGCATGAAAAAAAGTGGAATCTCCACAAACTGTTATCACTGGCTGCTGGAATCCGAAACGGTCTAATTTCCCATATCCACAGGCAAGCCCCATACCCGAACCCATAGCATGTACGGATTTAACCTGATTGAATCCTGTTGGCCATATCCCCATCGTATAACAGCCAATATCACCAGAAACAAATCCATCGCGGTTATCCCATAACAGTGCAGTTTTTATTGCATAGTAAGAACCTCGATGTGGACATCCGGGACAAAAACCAAATTCACGCAATGGTGTAATATCCTGAATTAAAGTGAGTGCATGAGTTTGAAATTGTATTTCCGGACGTTTTATATTGAATAGAGAAGCTAAGCAATCCAGAACGATGCTTGGCGTTAATTCACCGCAAAATGGGATATGTCCCGATGATTTGCCGAAAAATGTTTTTATTCCAAGTTGTCCTGCTGCCGTTGCATATAAGACTTGAATATTTTCTTCTAAAAAAGGATCGACTTCCTCTACGAACAAAAAACGATTTGATCGTTGAAGATGTTTTATAATAAAGGCTTTAGGAAGAGGCCATGTGGTTGCAATTTTTAAAATGCCGATATTTTCATTAAGATGCAACATATCTATTGCTTCTTTGACATACATATACACACAACCTGATGTAATCACTATTAATTCAGGATGTTCCGGGCCTGTATATGTATTATACTCAGAAATTTCAAATTGATCACCTGCTTGGTTTAATTTCTCGTGACGTTGTTTATGTTTTGCAACAACTGGAAAGGTATGAAAGGATTGTCGTATATTAAAAAAGGCACGGGAGCTGATCTCTGGCAGATGATGTATCACTACATCCGAACGGGTATGAGACAAGCGGGAAACACTCCGAAACATCACGATATTTTTTATTTGTTCTGACAGATCAAATGCCATACGCATCATGTCAAGTGCTTCCTGCGGCGTTGCAGGCTCAAGCAATGGAATATCCGCTAATTTTGCAAACCATCTTGCATCTTCTTCATTTGTACTGGATATTCCAGAAGGATCATCACAGGTAATTAACACAATACCTGCATGTGTTCCGGAAAGGGTTAAATTGGTTAAAAAATCAGACGCTACATTCACGCCGTTTTGTTTCATGCTCACAAGCGCTCGACATCCCGCAAAAGAAGCCGCTGTTGCAGCTTCTATGGCTACCTTTTCATTTACAGACCATTCCACATATAAAGGTAAAGTCTTTGCCGCTTCCGCAAGTGTTTCAATAATTTCAGAAGAAGGATTTCCCGGATAGCCTGCACAAAACATTACGCCTGATTCTAATGCTCCCCGTGCAATCGCTTCATTTCCCTGAAGAAGTAACCGTACCCCTCCATTTTTTTGAAAAATAGTATTCATCATAATTCTGACCTGATGGTTTGAAATTGATTAAACCCACGTTTTTTTTTCGATAGAGACGCTTCTTGTAAATGGATTCGATTCGCTTCAGGAATCGAACAGGTTTCAATGACACCTTCTTGGACTGCCTGAGAAAACAAATCAAAACCTCTTTGGGTTCGAATCATAACTGTATTCCAGCCTGCTTGATTTTCTGCCATTCCCACAGAAATATCAGATGCTTCTGCAGTCATATCTAAACAAGAAGTACATCCATATTGAATCAACTGCCGAATCTCCTGTAACGGAAATTGAATCCAACCCGATTCAGTTAAAACCTTAAAAGACTCTTCTGGCGGAGGTGGAATATCATATTTTAGAATTCGCTGGTGAATCCCCTGTTTTTTTAAATACTCCCTCAATCTTCTAAAATCTAATGCCCATGTACAAAACAGACCCAGTTTTAATGCAATTGAATTTTTGATTGCCTCGCCTTCATCAGACAAATTTTCCATTTGAGAAACAGCTATCAGTTGACAAGGTAATCCCACAATGGCTATTTTTTTTTGATTGTCGCGTAAACAACGATTGAATACAGAAAGGCTTGCTGATCCATTAAATCGAGAACCTGAACAGGCTAAAATGTCGTTAGGTGTTTTTGCAAAAATACCCGTCGAAGAATTCTCGTCTCCTTTATTGGTAAGAACAGCGCCTTCAATCCATGCTTTTTGTAACGCATAGATCAACATCGCTGTTGTAAATCCTCCATATTGAGCATGTTGGCGGATATGTTCATCAGCAGCACGAGCCATAACAATGTCTTTATATGTACCCATAGATGATTGCATTTCAAATGCTTCACTTGAAGAAACATCAGGAATAACAAGTTTCGGACAAATCTGATGACATTTTCCAGTTTCTTGTGTGCAAAAATCCATCAACATGACTTTTCCATCAATGTAGTTAAAATATGGACATATGCCAACACATGCACCACATACCACACATAAATTATGCTTCAATACCCAATTGGATATCTGACTTTGTGAATTACTCAAATTGCCTAAGCCCATTGACATCCTTTTTTTATAAATGATGTTATCTTAAAATAGAATACTTATTCGCCCCATTTAATGAAGTGTGCTACCTGTACCCAATGCTAAACTTACCGTAGATGCAAATTGCGTATTTAACAAGTTTAAATTTGATTGAATTTCTGAATGCACGTTGAGGAAAATTTTGTCAATATCAACGTGCGGCATAACCTGATTACGACCATTGGTTTTTGCTTCATAGAGTTTTAAATCCGCTTCTTTTATTAATTCCTCTTGGCCATTCATATCTACTGTCAAAGATGCAACACCAAAGCTCGCAGTTACGTTAATATCAATACCATTTACATTAACGTTCATTTGGTGAATTTGCTGTCTTAGACGTTCAGCAATCATTATGGCCATTCTTTTGTTGGTTTCTGGAAGCAATAAGAGAAATTCTTCACCACCATATCGCGCTAATATATCGCCTTTTCTGATTTCTTTTAAAACGGTTTTAGAAACACTCTTCAATACTTCGTCACCAGATTGATGACCATAGGTGTCATTGATTTTTTTAAAATGATCAATGTCAAACATGATAACAGACAATTCATGTTCATGTCGTTTCGCATTAGCAAAACTTTGTTCCATTTTTCGATCCATTTCTCTTCGATTATAACAACCCGTTAATGGATCAATGGCTGCGATCATATTCAACCGTAACATACGTTGCATTACAGATAACCGTATAGCAACAGTTTTCATTATGGTTTGAATAATATCTTTATGGTAATTCATTAATCCTTTCAGAGGTAATAAATACAACCGTGTAATCGTCCCTTCATGTTCCATTTCATAAAACAGGATGTTACTATACTGAATACGAATGTCATCTTCTTCAACAATGGCTTCATGTTCAATGTACTGAATATATTCTTTTTTTGTGTTATCAATAAAACCATCATTGATTAAATACTGCTCAAAAGCATCCTTACTTGTCATGGGATCAATCCATATATTGACCTGCTGGCTATCTTTGATTACATAACCAACCATTCGATAATTAAAAATTTCGTGAAGACATATTCCCACATAATTCAGTATATCCTGTATTGATGATACTTGATTGATCAATAACATATAGTGAGTGAGAATTTTATAATCTGTATTTCGGATCATTTCTATTCCCAAAGTCAACATCGCAGATAATGGTTTTAAAAATTTATTTGTTAATGTTTTCATGTCGTAACTCCTAACAATATATATATAATGAAATAAGAAATAAATAAATTTTGAAATTGTATTTTTTTGAGATGATTTT
>PDZT01000019.1 GCA_002753105.1 Deltaproteobacteria bacterium YD0425bin50
TACAAAAATCGCAGCACCTTCTTGAAGATTTTCTTTTCCGTGAATTTTGAATTTTGTTTTTGATAAATCATACAATGCTTTAAAGGCATAGCCTGAAGTAAAATAAGCTAATCGATTCATAATGTTACTTGTCCTATGTTATTATATTTTCTATCTTAATCTTAACCTCAATCATAATGATCAGTCGCATATCTTGCAATCATATTTTCAATGTGTTAAGAAAAAAAATCTGTTAATCTTACTTAATAAAGGAGCCAAACGTGTATTCCAAATTTCTCGTATTACGATTCCCTAATACTGAAGTCCAAAAACCACTTGTCTGCCACCTTGCTAAAGACTTTGATCTAACATTTAACATTCTCAGAGCTACTATTCTGCCCCGTAAAGAAGGGCTTATGGTATTAGAACTATCTGGGAATAGTAAGGAAAACTATCAAAAAGGTGTAGAATATTTAAAAAGCCAAGGTGTCAATGTCCAAAATGCTGCTCAGGAAGTCAAACGCAATGATGATAAATGTATTCATTGTGGCGCTTGCACAGCAGTTTGTCCTACGGGTGCACTTTCCATTCAGCGTCCAGAAATGCGTGTTTGTTTTGATCAAGAGATATGCAGTGTATGCGAACTTTGTGTCCCTACTTGTCTTACACATGCAATGACAGTTACGCCAATCGATAAAAGCTTTTTTATGTAAGTTGTGCTTCTTATGACTCAAACTGTGGCAGTTGCGTTAAGTGGTGGGATTGATTCTCTTGTTTCTGCATATTTATTAAAACAAAAAGGGGTTAATGTTATTGGCTTTCATTTCATAACAGGTTATGAAACTCAACAGGATAGCCCTCAACTTGTATCTGAAAATATAGAAACTCTCTGTAAAAGATTCGATATTCCTTTATATGTAGTCAATATCCATCGCGTGTTTAAGGAAACTGTGATTCAGTATTTCACTGAATCCTACGCAAATGCCTTAACTCCAAATCCATGTATTGTATGCAACGCCAAAATAAAATTCGGTTTGCTTCTCAACATTGTCATGGAACATGGCGCAGATTTTTTCGCCACAGGTCATTATGCTCAGAATACAATTCAGCCTGATGGTAGATGTCAATTACGCAAAGGTATGGATTTTAAAAAAGATCAATCCTATTTTCTTTCACAATTAACTCAATCCCAGTTAAAATATGTACTATTCCCATTAGGCAAGTTGACCAAAGCTCAAGTACGAAAAATCGCAGAAGAAAATTGTATAAAACCTGTTGTTTCAAAAGAAAGTCAGGATGTTTGCTTTATTCAAGATGCTCATTATACAGAAATTTTTGGAAACAATGTAAAGGCGCGTATGGTTTATGGTCCCATTATAGATACCCATGGAAATCGCTTAGGCACTCACAAAGGGCTTTACCATTATACAATTGGGCAACGCAGAGGACTTAACTGTCCAGCCTCTGAGCCATATTATGTTAAACAAAAAGATATGTCTCAAAACGCATTGATTGTGGGTAAAAAAAATGAGTTGTTTGCATCTTCGTGTATGGTAAAAGATGTTCATTGGATAAATGACTCACCCAAATCATCAATTGCAGTATCAACACGGATTCGCTATTCACATACTGAAGCGCCATCTGAATTGATTTTTCACTCGGATAATCGTGTAGTGGTAAAATTTAAAACGCCTCAATGGGCAATCACTCCGGGGCAATATGCTGTATTCTATGATGATCAAGAAGTATTAGGAAGTGGATGGATTGAAGAAAATTCTCAAGAGGGTATTTTGCGGAGATGGAATTCCGTGGATTTGGTCTGGAGTTGAGACTCTGAAGCAAGAATTGGGCTGGAAAGAGGTGTATGAAGTGATCGACTATACACATTTATTATGGAAAGGAGATATCATTCGCATTTTTATTTAGCTATGTTTGCCGACGGCCCTTGAGAGAGGTAGGCGGTCAAATGCAAATAATTTTTGCACTGCTGGATTTATTGAAATTTTAAATTCAATTATTTTCGCTCTGAATCGTTGTTTCTATTTGACATTTTTTTCTTTTTTAATAAGATAACACAACATGTTCTCAATTAGAATAAAACAAATAATTACTGATGAAAAATGAATTCTTCAAAAAAGTAAAGGCAAATCTGAATGCTGCTCAGATGTGTTTTGACAATGAATTCTATGATGCTAGTGCAAATAGAGCATACTATGCAGTTTTTCAAGCCGCTATCGCTGCTCTTTCACACAGAGGAATAAAACGTGGCAAGGCTGACTATAAATAAATTCAGGCGGATTTCAGAGAGCAACTCATTAAAAGACAAAAAATTTATCCTGCCAAATTGAAATCGTATCTTATGGATATGCAAGTTGCAGGTTGTCAGAAATCAGGCTGATTATACCAATGAAAGTATAAGTAAAAATTTAGCATTTCAACAACTCAGCAAAGCAAAACAAATGATTTCATTAATAGAACAGGAATTAGAGAAATGAAAATAAATTTCAAACAGGAAGAATTGATTGATGAACTATTAAACTCTGTGAAAAAAAACTTTCCTGAAGTTGAACTGATTAATATTACTGAAAGTCCTGAAGACTCTGACAGTCTATGGATTCTTGTAACAGCTCCGAAAGATGAAACTAAAGAAATTGAATTAAGAGAGTTTGCCAGTGATAAAACCACTGATATTTTAACTGATTATGGGTATCATATGTTAATTATGCCATCTCGAAAAGAATATAAACGAGATGTTATCTGATAATCCGAATAGATGAAATGCTGACACTTCAAAATTTTGATACCTACATGAAAAAAATCTTGACAAATCAAAAATCTTCATTACAACTCAACAAATACTCGGGTGCAATCCCAAAATATGATTTTTAAAACTACTTGTTTTTATACACATTTTCATTCCTATTTAACCCAATTAGAATAGGGAGCGCAGTTGTCCGTGTTACAGGCAAAAATACAACATTTAGTTTGCCTCCAGAAGTGGATTCCGGATCCATGCTTATCCAGCTATCAGACTCTTCAGGCGCAGTGATTACAGCAACCATCAGTATCAGTCCTATGACTATGAAAACGGTTGATAAAGGGGATAGCTCAACAATTTTACTGACCTTTTCTCCCAATGAGATTAATACTGGCCTTATTTTTATCCGAATCTTAACGCCAAAAAACCGGTCATTCTTTATGCCCATTGGTGGAATTGATCTTCTCACTCAGGAACTCGTACCATTTTTTGATCTGAAAGGCGAAGTCCTTGGAGAATTCCAAATTATTCCCTTCTTTGGCGGATTTTTACCGGCTATTCAAAAAGAAAAGCTGAAGGCTTTGGATGGTACAGGGGCATATCGGCTGGATATTGTGATTTATGATCCGAATTATACAGGAAACAAAACCGAATATCTCGAATGGGATGGTCAGTTTATTCCGGTAGTTGGTATTGTGCAGGGATCCACTAGTATTTTGGTTGAAGAGTAAATAGTATTTTTAATATGTAGCACTTATTTTTTTTAAGGAACGGTTGTAAAAAGCCGTTCCTTATTAAAACTGCTGTAGTGAAACAAATACCCCATACCAATCCTATTGACAATTACTCAAAATAAAAAGATAATAATCCTACTGTACTGTATTTAGGCAAGAAAGTTCAGAGGTAGGATATCGATAATGCTAATTAAAAACGATCAAGGATGGCTAAACTGGCATCGGCTGTGGGGCCTGATGATAACTCCGCTCTTTCAACGATTGGGCTGTGAAGTTACCGTAGAAGTCGATTTGGCGTTTCAAAAACAGATTTTAGATGTCGTGGTTGTTCGGAAACGTAAACATAAAAAACTCCCTAAACTCATCAACCCGGACTATTATGAAGGGTTTGAAACCCTAAATGAGTACAATCTGATCTCGTTTAAATCTTTTAATGAAGTTTTTAATCATCAGGCTCTGGAGGAATTTTATGGACATTTGACCAACTACCGAAAGTTGAACCAGATAGAGAAAGATGGTCTGATCAATCTCTATGCAGTTACTCATCATCTACCCGATAAGCTGTTTAAGCCTTATCTCAATACGCCTTTTCTGTCCGTAATCAAGCCAGATATGATATATGAACTCAAACTCCTTACGCCAGTTAGATTTATTATCACCCGAAAAATGAACCATCCGATACTTGGGCTTTTCTCAAATGATCTACAGCAGATCATGAAAAGCCGAGAACGTCTAGAGCATGATCAGTGGTTGATAAATGAGGTGAATAGCTATCTCGGCGAACTCTATAAATTTTATCAATTGGAGGGATTAAATATGCCTTACACTCAAGAGATGTTTATCAAAGATCATTATCCTGAATGGTATAAAAAAATTGAAATCGCAACCATAACTGGAGAAAAAATTGGAATTAAAAAAGGAGAAGTCAGGGGAATTAAAAAAGGAGAAGTAATTGGAATAAAAAAAGGAGAAGTAATTGGAATTAAGAAAGGAGAAGTCAGGGGAATTAAGAAAGGAGAAGTCAGGGGAATTAAAAAAGGCATTAGAAAAGGTCTCATAGAAGGGATCGAATTGGCTTTGGGATTAAAATTTGGTGAAGAAAGTCTTCAACTCCTTTCGAGGATTCAAAAGGTTAAGGATATTGAAAAACTCAGAAGGATCAAAGAGGCAATGAAATCAACTCAGACCATCACTGAGTTGAGTAATCTAATCGAAAATACATAAACAATGCGGACAACCTGCGAAAAATCGCCATTTATATAGAGAAATAGTAATACCTTTTTATACTAGAAATCCTGACAGATATAACTTATAGCTATCATTCAATAATCTTTTAAAAATATCAGTATATAATTTATTTCACATAGATATTTCTAAAAAAGACTTGCTCTTTTTTTGAATATCATTGTAAATAAAACCATTAAAAAATTCATTAGTTCCAATCATTTAAAATTTCAGGCATAAAAATTAAAAATTCAGGCAGTTTTATGAAAAAAATCTTGACAAATCCAACACCTTCATTACACTCAACAACTCAACAACTCAACAACTCAACAACTCAACAACTCAACAACTCAACAACTCAACAACTCAACAACTCAACAACTCAACAACTCAACAACTCAACAACTCAACAACTCAACAACTCAAGCCGGTTTTTTCATAAAATCTGGCTTACCTGCTATCCGAGAGATGCCGTTCCATAGTCTGAACCTTGATTCTCATGATTCAATGATTGGCATGATTATTATCGTTTTAAACAAAATAACGGGTTGTAACGGGTTAATAATCAGGCAAATCAGTTAATCACATAAATCAAAGTTCAGACAAAAAGACTAACAATACAAAAACAAAACAAAACACCAAAAGGAGGATGTATGAAACAACGGTTTAAGGTTCATGTGAGGCTATTGATGATTGCGCTTGCCCTGATACTTTCATTTTCAGGTGGTGCAAGCGCTGATTTAACAACAGGATTGGTTGCCTATTACCCATTCAACGGCAATGCAAATGATGAAAGCGGGAATGGGAATAATGGGACTGTGAACGGGGCGACGTTGACTACGGATTGGTCTGGGAATGCAAATAGTGCGTATAGTTTTAATGGAACCAGTTCTTATATAGTAATTAACGATGCACCTTCTTTAAGACTTTTAAAAAATTATTCTATTTTTGCTTGGGTGAAAGCTGATAATACTGGTGCATTCTTAACTAAAGGAGCTACAACAACTTTGTACCCAGATTATCAATTAGGTATATTGGCTGGTAATACTTCTCATCCTGCTCCATTCAATATTTCAAGTTGGTATGAAGGAGATAATGATCATTCGGGAGAAGATAGAATAATCAGTAAAAATACCATTTCATCAGATTGGGCTTTTGTAGGAGTTATTTTTGAAGGAGGTAATAAAATTAGTCTCTACATAAACGGAAATTTTGATAACTCAGCAATCGTAAATACTGAACAAATTCGTCAAAGTAGCTATCCTTTGTATATAGGTGCTTGGAGACCACCTATAGATGAAAACTCAGTTAGTTGGCTGATGAATGGTTCAATTGACGACATCCGTATCTACAACCGTGCTCTTTCCGAATCCGAAATTCAAGAACTGTACAATGGACAGACCAACACAACTTCAACCGGTTCCCTCACCGTAACCCTCTCCCCCCAAAGCGCCATCGATTCTGGCGCTCAATGGCGAGTGGATAGCGGAACATGGCAGAACAGCGGTGCTACAGTTTCAAACTTAACTGTGGGTTCGCATACCGTAGAGTTTAAAGATGTTACCGGCTATACCAAGCCCAGCAGTCAGACGGTTTCGATTCAGGATGGGCAGACTGCAACAGCAACTGGAGCTTATACGCTATTAAATAATACACAAGCCCAATACTATCCGATTACTTTTTTTTACAATACATCTAATACCTTTCTTGTAGGAAATTTAACTTTTAATGGGGTGCCATTTAACATTCCAGAAACAGGCAATAATATATGGGATAGTTACTCTGCTACTGGTACTAATCCTCGTTTTATAGACATTTCTATCAATAAATTTGGAATTACAGAAGTTCATACTCTTATCAATTCATCTTATGGGCAACGAGGACCCAATAGCTATGCTTTTATAGAATTTTTTGGCTCAACTGGTGCTTACTTAAAAGTTAATCTTATTGGAAATGATAATATTCGAGACTATAATCAAAGTTATTGGACAAATACAATTAATGGAATTACAACAATAGAAGTGTTCAATGATGGAAGTGGACATAGGAGAGATAAGCAACTATTTACTTTACCTAGTGAATTTTCCACACAACAACTTGAAAAAATTCGTTTATCTGATAATGGAGGAACAGATTTTCAAAGAGTATTTTTAACAGGTTTAACTGTAGTTAGTGGTACTCCTTCTCAAACCCAAACCGGTTCCCTCACCGTAACCCTCACCCCCCAAACCGCCATCGATGCAGGCGCTCAATGGCGAGTCGATAGCGGCACATGGCAGAATAACGGTGCTACAGTTTCAAACTTAACTGTGGGTTCGCATACCGTAGAGTTTAAGGATGTTACAGGCTATACCAAGCCCAGCAGTCAGACAGTGACGATTCAGCAAGGACAAACCGCTACAGCAACCGGAACGTATGTGCCAGTTCAACAAAACTATAGCCTTACGATCACCGCAACCGGTGGAACAGTTACGAAAAGCCCAGATAAATCCAGCTATACCAGCGGAGATGTCGTTACTCTGACAGCAATCCCCAATTCCTGCTACACATTCTCTGGCTGGAGCGGCGATGCATCTGGAACCAGCACAACCACTACTGTAACCATGAACGCAAATAAAACTGTAACCGCAGCTTTTACTCAATCCACATATACCTTGAATATCACCGCCGCGAATGGTACTGTAACTAAAAACCCAGATAAAACCAGTTATGCCTGCGGTGAAACCGTAACATTAACAGCGTCACCCGCTGCAGGTTATACTTTCGGAAGCTGGAGTGGTGATGCCAGCGGAATATCAACCAGCACCACCGTAACCATGAGCGCAACCAAGTCTGTTACAGCTAATTTTTCACAAGTTCAGACTTATACTCTCAGCAAAACCTCAAGCCCAACTGCTGGCGGTAGTATTTCCGTATCTCCCGATAAAATCAGCTATACATCGGGTGAAACCGTTACAATCACAGCATCGCCCAATTCCTGCTACACATTCTCTGGCTGGAGCGGTGATGCGTCTGGAAACAGCACAAGTACAACGATGACCATGACCAGCAACAAATCCGTAACCGCCAGTTTTACTCAGCAAACCTACAGTTTGACCCTGTCTGCAACAGGTGGAACAGTAACGAAAAGTCCAAATAAAACCCTCTATTCCTGCAATGAAACTGTAACGCTGACTTCAGTTCCAGATTCGTGCTTTACGTTTACAGGCTGGAGTGGTGATGCATCTGGAACGAGTACAACGACTACCGTAATTATGAGCAGCGATAAATCGGTAACAGCGAGTTTCAGCCAGCAAACCTTTACGCTGACCGTGAATGCCTCTAATGGAACGGTAACCAAAAATCCAGATAAAACATCGTATTCCTGCAATGAAAGTGTCAGGCTGACAGCAGTTCCAAATACGGGAACGACATTTACCAACTGGAGCGGAGATGCTTCTGGCACCACTACGAGCATCACTGTAACCATGACCGGAAATAAAACGATCACTGCGAATTTTGGTTCATTGCTTAGCCTGACCAAAACCGTGAATCCAACAGATGCAGGCACCATTTCAGTTACACCAGATAAGTCTTCTTACACATCGGGAGAGTCGGTTAAGGTAACGTTTACGCCGAATACCTGCTATACATTTTCCAAGTGGAGCGGTGAGTTGAGCGGATCCGTATCCACCATGACGTTTACCATAAATAAAAATACATCGATTACGGCAAATGCAACTCAAGAAAGCTATAGCCTGACGGTGAATGCAGAAAACGGCAACGTGATTGTTACACCTCAAAAGTCAGTTTACACCTGTAACGAATCGGTGTCTGTATTTGCTGAGCCTGATGATGGCTATACGTTCACAGGCTGGAGTCAGGATGCGAGCGGTTCTGCGAATCCTCTATCAATTACCATGAATGCAGATAAATCCATTACCGCGCTGTTTGAAGGTGCAGCTCCAACAGTAACGCCGTTGAGTATTGTGCCGGCTGTGCTGAGTATTTCAGAAGCCAGCAGCGTGCATTCCTTTACGATTACTGGCGGCAAAGCGCCTTATGCAGCTACCACCAAGAACGGTTCTGCTTCAGTGAATCAAAGCACCGTCACTTATACAGCGCCGAATATTGTTACCGATGATGTGCTGACCGTGTATGATGCCACTGGAAAAAGTGTGATCGCGTCAATTAGTTTTTCTGTTGGCAATATCATCATGGTCGCAATACAGGAAAAAACCGTCAGTCGAGGTGAAGTAATTGAACTCGAAGCAACCGGCGGTATGAGTGAACTGATCTGGACAGCGCCTGTGGGCGGTTCGTTTATTCCATCAGATGGGTATAAAGGAACGAGCGTTCAGTTTAAAGCGCCAAATGAAGTGGGAGATTATACAGTTACTGTATCGGATAACGCGAATAATACCAGAAATATCGTTATTCATGTTCGAAACAAGCCTGTATTATCTCCGAAATATAACTGGATTAATGCAGACTATAAAGATGTAACTCTACAGGTAATTGGCGGTAATCCTCCATATCAATGGACAGTGGATCAGGGAAATATTGTGCCAAAAACAGATACAGCCACAGCAGTGTATAGTTCTCCGAGAATCATTGATGGCGAAGCTACGATTACGGTAACGGATCATTCGGGTTTACAGGACACAGCGACCGTATTTATCAACCGTCCCATGAGATTACGGCAGGAATTTGTCATTGCTCCGGGAAAAACACAGGAAATGATTGTTTCCGGTGGTTATCCGCCGTTTAAATGGACTGCCATTACGGGTGAGTTTCGAGATAAAAACGGCAATATTGTAAGTGAAGGTGAAACCGTAGTGTATCATGCTTCAGACCTGATACAAGACGATACGATCACGGTTGTGGATGCGTCAGGAAATATGTGTGAAGCTACGGTGTATAACCGGACAGAATTGAGTTTTGTAACGATGAGTAAAAATGTTCAATTGGGGGATACGGTAACACTGTCTATTCAGGGCGGAGTTCCGCCGTATCAATGGAAAATCGATGACAGTGCTGAAATTCTTGGCTATTCAGGGCAGGATAACAGTACAGCAGATATTCAGGTTTCATCCATTGCCGGGCCGACGTTATCCACTAAAAAGAACATCATCACCATCACCGTAACAGACAGGGTAGCAGGCCATCAGGCTCAGGGATTTTTATTTGTTATGGGTGAATTGCGGGTGAATCCAAGTCAGAATGTCACAATTCATCGGGGTGAAAGCGTTAAATTAGAAGTATTTAACGGCGCTGGAAATTATCTTGCGGTAAGCGACCGGGGATATATTCAGTCAGTGAATCAAAGTTACAATCTTGGAATTTTTAAGTATTCTACAGTCAATCCTGAAACGGCAACCACCAATAAACCTATGGCCATACCTGTAGGTCAGGATACGATCACGATTTATGACGGTGCAAACACGAAGCTGACGGTTTCTGTGGATGTTGTTACTGAACTGGATCCAGTGATCACACCCAGCACCTATGCGGGTGATCCGGGCATGGAAATTACCATGACCGCAGTCCATGGTCTGCCGCCGTACCGATGGGCTTTTGTTGGCGCAAATGGTGAAATTACCCCATTAAATGAAGATGCTAGTGTTGTGCATGTAATGGTTTCCAATGTTACTGACACGGTAGGCAGAGTCGTGGTAACAGATCAATTTGACAACCAAGGTTATGCTGAAGTGATTACGACCCGGCCTTTACGAATTACCCCAAGAGCGGCAACGATTTTTCCCGGTGAAGAACAAACCTTTTCAGCTCTAGGCGGATTAAGCAATTATCAATGGGAATTATTGCCAATGACAGGTCTTGAACCGATTCCGGGAGCGCAGTTATCCAGTGTTACAGGCAAAAATACAACATTTAGTTTGCCTCCAGAAGTGGATTCCGGATCCATGCTTATCCAGCTCTCAGACTCTTCAGGCGCAGTGGTGACTGCAACTATCAGTATTAGTCCTATGACCATGAAGACGGTTGATAAAGGGGATAGCTCAACAATTTTACTGACCTTTTCTCCCAATGAGATTAATACCGGTCTTATTTTTATCCGAATCTTAACGCCAAAAAACCGGTCATTTTTTATGCCCATTGGTGGAATTGATCTTCTCACTCAGGAACTCGTACCATTTTTTGATCTGAAAGGCGAAGTCCTTGGAGAATTCCAAATTATTCCTTTCTTTGGCGGATTTTTACCGGCTATTCAAAAAGAAAAGCTGAAGGCTTTGGATGGTGCAGGGGCATATCGGCTGGATATTGTGATTTATGATCCGAATTATACAGGCAATAAAACCGAATATCTCGAATGGGATGGTCAGTTTATTCCGGTAGTCGGCATGGTTCAAGGGTCAACTAGTATTTTGGTTGAAGAATAGCATTTTCAACCTATTCATTTTTTAATTTTTACAAGGGAACGGTTGTAAAGCCGTTCCCTTTTTTATTTATTTCCTCAAAAGTCAGTTTACACCTGTAAACAAGCGGACTATAATAAATTCTTATTGGAAAAAATGAATGGAGTATTCATTATGTTAACAATGGATGATATAAAAAAATTAAAATTCCGCCGGACACATCCTCAACCAGTGTTTTGCAGTTATGAATGTACCCAGTGAAACAAAGATATTGACTTGGTTTATGAGGCTTCTTTTCATTGTATTAGGCTTCTGGATATTGTGTATTTGTATCCTTGCAAGCGTTCCTCCAGTATTGCGCGATGAACTAATCCATCATTTACTTGTTCCAAAATACTATATCGCATTGGGCGGGATGGCGGAATTGCCTCATATTCCTTTTTCCTATTACCCCATGAATCTTCAGATGTTGTATTGGCTGGCGTTATATTTTCATTTGGAAATATTGCCAAAATATATCCATTTTGCATTTGGTTTGATGACTACCGCTGGGATATTTCATTATATTCACTACAGAATTAATAAGCATTTTGCTATATTAGGCGCTGTATTTTTTTTGTCTATTCCTGTTATTGTTAAACTGTCAATCAGTGCATACGTTGATTTAGGACTCGTATGTTTTTCGTTTTTTTCTATATATGGTATTATTTTATGGATTGATCATCATTTTCACTGGAAATATTTGGTGTTATCTGCTGTGTGTTGTGGACTGTGTCTTGGAACAAAATACAATGGCTTAGTGATTTTTTTGATTTTAAGTCTGTTTGTTGCGTTTGTGTATTCAAAATACGCTTCGCAAACAACACGGTATCTTTCATTAAAAGCAATGGGTGTGTCATGTTGTTATATTTTGATCAGCCTCATGCTGTATTCGCCTTGGCTAATACGAAACTATCTTTGGACGCATAATCCCATTTATCCTCTGTATGATTCACTATTTCAACGCATGACCAAAACACCAGAAATTTCAACTCAACCAAAGGAAGAGCAAGGAGAATCTGTAGATATTTTTACAATGAGGAAGGTGGAGTATGGTGAATCATGGGTTGAAATAATGATGCTTCCATTACGCATTTTTTTTCAAGGCAAGGATAATAAACCTAAATATTTTGATGGCGTGCTCAACCCATTTCTCTTGCTTCTACCGATACTTGGATTCTTTTGGAAATCGATGAATTTCAAATCGAATCGTATTTACAGAGATCAACTTATTTTTTTAACTTTTGTGCTGATGTATTTTGTGTATAGCTTTTTTACAACTGTAATGCGTATTCGCTATATATCGCCAATGATTCCATGTCTCGTGATTTTATCAGTTTTTGGATTAAAACAGGTTTATGATAGAATACACTATTCACATAGGCATACTTATGCATTGATATGGGTTGTTATCATCTCGACTCTGTATTTAGCATATAACGGACAGTATTTAAAATCGTTATTTGACGAGTTTCAACCAATTGCATATGCATCAGGTAAAATCACTAAAGATGAGTATATTGAACGATTTTGTCCAGAATATCCCTTGCTGAAATATATCAATGAAACACTGCCAATGGATTCAGTGGTATTGTATGTTTTTATTGGAAAACGGGGATATTATTGTGAACGGAAATATATACCAGATACTCAGGGCAATATCATTAAGTTGATCAACATCATTCGTAACGCAAATAGTGCAAAAGCGATATATCATGATCTAAAATCTTGGCCAATTACTCATGTATTGATTCATATTCCGTTTATGAAAAAAACACTTGAATTAGACTGCAATATGCAGCAACAAACTATGTTTGCAGATTTCATTGCACATTATACGCAATGTCTTCGCATTCAAAATAATATTGGCCTATATGAATTGAACATTACGAATTAGGAATTAGTATGCTGAAGAATGATCGGTTAAATACAATAAAAAAACAAGCGCCTATTGAATTCATCAATAAAGTACATAACAGTGATTGTTCTTTTGTAGAACACTTAGCAATGAATATTGATGACTATTTTATCAATATCTTAACGAATCCCAATGCCGAATCGGTTCAATTGTTCAATAAGATGGCATTTTCGATCATTGCATTAGGCGGATATGGACGAAAAGAACTCTGCCTGTACTCAGATGTGGATGTTTTATTTCTTTTTCACTCAGACATTCCTGAATCTGCTGAAACGCTGATTAAAGAATGCATTTACCCGTTTTGGGACGCAGGCTTTGAAGTTGGATATGTCTGCCGTTCGATTGCAGATTGTATTCAGCTTGCATTAGAAGACATTAGCGCATTGACAGCATTGTTAGATTCCCGGTGCATTTGTGGCGATCAGGAATTGTTCACCCTATTAAAAAAACAGCTTTCCGAAGAGGTTATCCAAAAACGATCCAAACTCGTTCTTGTCAAAGAACTTATCGAAGCTAGCCAGAAAAGGCATGAACATTTTGGAGATGCAACCTATTTATTAGAGCCTAACTTAAAAGAAGGTCAAGGCGGATTGCGGTGTTTTCATACAATGATTTGGATTGCAAAAGTGTTATCTGAAATACAGCAACATAGAGACCTTGAGTACTTGGGATATGTTTCACATGACGAATATATTGCTTTAAATAAGGCTGTTTCATATCTGTTAAAAACAAGAAATTTATTGCATTATTTAGCTAAAAGACATTGTGACCAACTGCATTTTGAATATCAAACTACGATAGCAGATATTTTACAGATTCACGTAACCAACGGCCAACGGCCAGTTGAAAAATTTTTAGGTGAACTTCATAGTCATATGGAGTTTATCAAACATCAGCATATGATGTTTATCATGGAGATTAAACAGCGGTTTATTCACCCGTTTAAAGGCAAAAAATACTATACCCGTATCCGAGGGTTAAGTATTCATCGAAATATGTTGTGCTTCAGGTCAAGTGAAGCGATTATTCAAAATCCAAAGTTACTTTTGCAGTTGTTTATAGAAAGTGCAGATATAAACATTCCGCTTTCGGCTGAAACCAAGCGGCTTGTTAAAGAATTTGGGCATCTGATCTCATTTGTGAACATGCACGAACGCATAAAAATGGTTGAACGCATTTTGTTAATTCCAAATTCAACGTACACTATCCTCAAAGAAATGCATAATACAAAACTATTGTCGAAACTTATCCCTGAATTTTCAATGATTACCAACAGGATTCAATATAATCAATATCATATTTTCCCTGTAGATGTGCATTCTATTCAGGTAGTTCAGACCTTGAAAAGTTTTATGGTCACCAAACAAATTCATGACAAGTTATATCATGATTTAACAAAGGAAATTCGCCAGCCTAAATTACTGCTTTGGGCTGGACTGCTTCATGATATTGGAAAAGGAATGCCGGATGATCAGCTCGGGCATTCAGAGATTGGTGCCAAAATTGCCGAAAAAATATTACAGCGATTCGATTATAAACCCCATCAAATCAAAACCATTTGTTTTTTAATATCTTCACATCTTTTGCTGGCTAAAACTGCTACCCGCAGGGATATTACAAGTGAAGAAACCGTATTATTTTGTGCCAGACAGATACAAAAGTCAGAGCATTTAAAAATGCTTTACCTGTTAACGGTTGCCGATTCTCAATCTACAGGTCCTAAAGCATGGAATAACTGGACAGCCGCATTATTAAAAGACCTGTTCTTTAAAATTCTGAACGTTCTTGAAAATGGCGAACTTGCGAGTTCGCGTACAGTAAAACGGATAGAATTGAAAAAAAAGCTGATTTTAGATTCAACGGAAAGTACGAATAGAAAAGATCAATTGAACGCCTATTTTCAAATCATGTCACCAAGATATTTTTTATATACGCCGTTTCGTCATATTTTAGACCATCTTGCTCTTTATGAATCTTTACAGACATTGTTATTTGTCATGAACGTTCATCGTTCAAAACGTTCAAATACAAGGACAATTACACTTTGTGCTCAAGACCGTCCCGGAATTTTTTCAAAATTTGCAGGTGTATTTACTCTAAATAATATTAACATCTTAGATGCGCGTATTTATTCATGGGGAAATAAAATTGCGTTAGATATATTTACCGTTACACCGCCATTAGATCGAATTTTAGAAAATGAATGCTGGGAAAAATTTAAAACAAAATTAGATCATGTGCTTCACCATAATGTTGACCTTACGGCTGATGTTCAACAGAAAATGAAAGATCATATGAAAACAACGATCAACTTGCACAAGTTTTCTACAAAGGTAGTTATTGACAATACTGGATCTAGTTTTTTTACGATCATTGAAGTATTTACCAATGACCTTCCGGGAATCCTTTTCGCGATTACCAATATTCTCTACAAATGTAATTTGGATATCAAAATCGCCAAAATAGCAACGAATGTGGATCAGGTTGTCGATGTGTTTTATGTGAGCAATTTAGAAGGCTCTAAAATCTATGATGAATCCCTCTTGCAAACCATTAAAACAGACATTGAACAGGCATTGTCATTTACAGCCTAAGTACAGGAAACGGTAAATTCGTTTCTATTTCTGGATGCCGACTTATGCCATCATGATAGTTCAATAAAAATTTGATTTGGGTTCGTGTTGGTTATTTGGGCTATTCTGTTCGACGATCAATATAAAAACTGCTGCCTATAAGTGATTTTGCCTTTTTCTTAATTTCTGAAGCAACAGAAACCAGATGGCCATAGCTTGAAAATTTTTTTTCAGATGTGGATACAACTGCTATTGATAAAGACAATAATGGGAAGCGTTGCATTTCTCCTAACCGATCACGGCTTTCATAATACCCTAACGCAATGGTTTTGTCGTCATGAAAAAGCCTGATTTCATGATCAAACCGTTCAAGAATACGCTCGCATAGCTGGCTTATATTGTTTGCCCCGCATATCCCGACAAAATCATCTCCGCCAATATGTCCTAAAAAACTTCTCATATCCCATTCAAACAGCGTATCTTTTAATATTGTCGCAAGAAGCCTAAGGACATGATCGCCTTGATCAAAACCAAAATTATCATTAAACGGTTTAAAATTATCCAAATCAAAATACAGCACAGAAAAAAGCTGATTCGTATTCAACCGGTTCATGATTTCTTCTTTGATGACATTATTTCCCGGAAGACCAGTCAACGGGTTTGCCTGACGAGCCAGATAAATTTTTTGATCTGTAATGCGTTCGAGGATTTGATGAATTTTTACCATACCCAGATAAATACAATTATATGTAACAATAATGGAATCATAAATGGTTTCTTCTTTTCTGCTTAACACTTTTCTGGCAACATCATCTAAAGACGTTCCAGATTCAAAAATTAACGCAGGTTCCAAAATATTTTCTACTGATTTTCGATTATAAAGATCATATCCAAACCGCTGTCCTAATTTATAAAACAAGCGATCTTTATGAACAATGCCTAATGGGATATTGTTATGAAGGACAGGAAGGCAAGTCAATAACGGGTCATCCTTGAACCGCTCAGCAGCTTCAGAAATCCGATTAGCCAATTCAATTGGTTTTTCAGGTCTTACTAAGGATTCAATACAATTACACACGTCTATACACAGGTATGATAAATGATTCTCCCGATTCTGCATTTGAATATGATCTTGAACATTTTTTGGGCAATCGTGAAGCAATGGTTCTGGTTTCGCTAAAAAATATCCCTGACCTAAATCCACTTTCATTGAAATCAACATATCCAATTCTTCTTGTCTTTCAATACCTTCCGCTACAACCAATGCATTAAATTTATGGCAAAAAGAAATTAACGATTCCAATAAAATACGTTTCTTAGGCGTTTTGTGAATGTCAGATATAATGCTTCTGTCCACTTTTACCATAAACGGTTCTAAATGCATTAACATATTTAAGCCGGCAAATCCAGAACCTAAATCATCAATAGCGATTCGAAATCCTTGTTCCCGATAATAGTTTACCGTATTACTGAACAATTTATGATCGTGAATATAAAATTGTTCAGTGAGTTCAAGAATGACTTGGTTTTTTACTTCAAATAGTTCTTCAATAAGTAATAAGGTTTCACCTTTTACATGATCCTTTGATTTCAGGACTGAAGGACATACATTAAGCGTAATTGGGCAATTAATATCCAATCGGTGTGCAGTTAATAGCGCTTGTTTTCTACACAGTTTTTCTAATGGATAGGTCAGATGATATCTCTGGGCAGCCATAAAAAGCTGATCAGGTCCTTTAAATGGAGAATTGCCAACAATACGGCTTAAAGCTTCAACCGCATAGATATTCGCTGTTTTTAAATCAATAATTGGTTGAAATACAGTAGTAATACGTTCTTTGGAAATAATATCTAACATGTCTTTTTCCATTGGATCGTTTTGTTTAAAATCAGTGTTGTTGGCAATTGAGAATAAATTCGTAAAATCACCCAACGGTCGATCAGGACTTAAAAAATAAGAGGATCGATATCTTTCAATAGAAATAATTTCTTCCATGTACATTGTTTTTCTCCGTGTAACTTCATTCTTTTATCAGCATAATTTTATTAGCAACTTAAGTTACATATATATTCCTTTTGTTAGATTTTGATTATCTCAGTACGAAATTTTTGTTAAACTCAATAATTTTTCATTTTTATTTTTTGATGCACTACTTTTTTTAATTGTTAGCGTACAGCCGAACTGCTTGATTCCATTTGTAATGACCTAAAATCATCCAGATAAACATCAGCAATGAACGGGGCACTCATCGCATATCTCATAAAAAATATCAGAGATTTTAATGCATTGGCATATTCTTGCGATGCAGATCGTGTACTTGTGTCGTCATTCTGTTTCATGCGCAAAAAAAATCGCTCGGCTTCGGTTGCTTCGTCATTTGCCATCTCAATAATAGAAAATCTATCCATATTTTGAACAGTAGTAATAAAATCTTTAAGAATAAAATTACTTGAAATCATACATTCCTTTCCTCTTTACTCTTTTAAAAAAAATAAATGGAAACCTTATGTTATGCGTAAAAGGTTTCCATCAATATGTGTTTGTTCTAAGACACTTCTGAAGGCTCTTGTGTTGGTTCCATAGTATTGTTTTCAGGTTCCTGAGAAGAAATATTAACGTCATTTTCCTCAGCAGAACTAATACTTTCAAGCTGCTTCCACTCCATTTTAAATGAAAATTTCTCTTTGCCTTTTTTCTGTTTTGCTTCAACCTCAACTTTTAATGTGTCTGAAGGGCATAGACTAACAACTTCTTGTCCTTGCTGAACAACAATTTTACCTAATTTTAATCCATCAACAATGCTTTCTAAATAATCTATCACTTCTGATTTTTGCATTTCTTTTTCCATTTCAATTTCTTTTCCTTTTTTACTCATGATACCTCCTTGTATGAGTTTTTAGTCGTTAGGGTTTACGTTGCTATCAAATAAACGATAACAATATGGGAACCAACAGGCGTGCATCAATATAAGGCCTGCTTTCATCACTAATTAATGGGCAGTTGATCACTTCAATACCTAAGTGCTGCATCTTTTTTTTATCAAGCTCACCCTGATACATACCCGACGATTCATCTATAATAATAAAGTTTAAAATATCATGTATTGAAATAGAGTCGGGATTGTCCTGTTTCAAATAACTGATCAGGCATTCTACTTGCTCTGTTAGATCATAACCGTATAGTTCAGGATCATGCGTTGTGTTCGGTATAAAAATTTTGGGACAATGCGCTTTACTAATAGCCGTGCCAATCCCTTTTGGAAGGAAATTCGCAATGATACTGGAAAAAAAACTTCCCATAGGATAACAAATTAATTCCGCTTCGTTAATCAGATCATGTGTCTTTTTCCGAATGGGAATCGTTACAGATTCAGGCTGATTCTGATCTAACGTAAGATATAATCGTGTAATTTTGCTTTGAATAGGTGCAACTTCTTTGCCTGTTAACAGATGCTGCCCGACAATAGTATTGCCGTTTTCAAGAACGGCGGCTAACTCTAAATTTTTATTCAGTACAGGCCTGACTTTGCCTCTGACCTGAACCAGCTTTGAAAATAAAAAAATCATGGGGTCTAAATGCCGCTGGTTGTTTAGATAGCCTGCGGTGAGCACTAAATTACCAATACTCGCTTTTCGCAGGTCAAAATTGTCTGGCATAGACTGTTGAAACTGGTAAAGATGGTTACGGATAATTTTTCGCATAGGCGCTGGGATATTTTTTATCAGCGGTGATTTACCCTGAATCATTTTTTGCAATTCTTCAAATAACTCATGATTGTCTGCGTCTTCAGGGAATCGAACTGAAAATAATGAAAAAATCTCAGGATTCCCTTGCAAACTCCGATCCGCAAGCGCCATCAGACGGTTTCGAATATCGCCAATGGCTGGCATTTTAAACACTTTTCTCAGCTTTGCTGAACTGCCTCCAGAATCAAACGTTGAAATAATATGAATAGAATTATGCGTATATTCAATAAGTTCATGACATGTTTGTCTTAATGCAGTTCCGCCGGAAAAAAATAAAATTTTAGGACCTAATTCTGGAACCCGTTTATATCGGGCTACGCGAAGCGGATCAGGCAATTGTATTAATCGGTTAATTTTTACAAGCATTATGTTTTTTATCCTGAATAAGTGTTTAATAAATCAAGACAAACTCGCGCAGCTTTTTCAAAATCAATTCTCCCTGTAAATTCCCATAAATGACATTGATTCAGATACTGACTATAATTTTCTGTGCTGGGTTCTATAATTAAACAGTCTCTGTGAGGAAGAAAAAACAAGCCCGGGGATTTCATAAAAGCAGCAAGCAGGTCCGGTTTGTCTTCAGGTTTGATTTCATTAACGCTTAAACTTTCTCCACCTGTATTTCGCCAGTTTAAGATAACCAGTCCATACATCTTTGCATTCAATTTAAATCGATCCTGACCATAACACTGATCCAGCGGAACATCATATTTATGTTCCAGATTCCATAATTCATCGCCATGAAGTTTTGAAAAGGTCTCCTGATCTTCAGAATCAATAATGGAGATTAAATTGGGATTGTTTAGGGCAGTTCCGGGATTGATTCGAGGCAGCTTGGCCACGCCATGCATGATCAGTTCATTTTTTTTGCTTTCAATGATGAGTCTGTCGTTGCTGATAAAATCAACATCGTTGTGCCGCATTAAATGGAGAGCCAGAGTTGATTTACCTGCTCCAGAAAATCCTGCTAATGCCAATCCATGTCCATCGATCGCTATGCCAGAGGCATGACCTAAAAGGCAGCCTCGGCATAACAGCCATTCAATATAACGGTTATTGATAAAATTAACCACCTGATTCATGTTATTAAGGCAAGGGCCAATGACCAAATGCTCCTGTTCACCAAAAATAAACATCATTCCTGTGAGGCGTTTTCGGACAATTCGTCCTCCGTTAATATCCAGATATTCTTCTTTTATTTTTGTTTTTCCGGGATCAGGCGGTTTCTCTTCAAAAGGCAAAGACATGAACTGGGAAATAGATTCATGCACACTGATATACATATCAGTTAAACATGAGGGGATTATAAAAGGACGGCAATAGTCATTTAAGTAGTCTATGACTTCCGTTTGATTTGAAGCCACTTCAATACTGCAATCGCCTAACTTTAAAAAAATGGAGTGGTGAACAGGAAATTGATCCCGATATTCCCGTATCAAAACCTTTCTGAAAATTTTCTCATGAATCACTTGGATATCTCCCTGATGACATATTCTGTGAATTTTTCTGCTGCATCAATATGACAAGCGGTTTCAAGACCTTTAAATCCTCCAAAAGCTGAAACTTCAAAAACCACTGGCCCTTGGTCTGTTTCAGCTACATCTACACAGGTAAAATCAAGATTAAATAAGTCTTGAGCGCGTTTTGCCAATGCAATGGCTTCTGCAGATGGTTCGTAGGGCTCATATTTACCGCCTGAACGGGTTGTCGTATTCCACGATGAACCATCTGAACAGCGGGCATATGTCGCCAAATAGTTACCGTTTAAAAATGAAATTCCCAAATCTTTGCCTTTATGATCTATGCGTTTTTGAATATACATGATTGGGTTTGTTTTTTGAAATTCCTCAACCTGTTCACGCACATTCGATCCATTTTGAATGACAATCATGCCTTTGGCTTTGGTACTGTATAAAGGTTTAAAAATAGCATCTCCATAAGCTTCCACAGTATGAATGGCGCCTTGAATATCTTCAGTAATCACTGTTTTGGGCATTGGAATTTGATTGATCTGAAGGGTTACGGTACAACTTAACCTGTCCAAAACTCTTAAAATTTTTTCCGGAGAAGAAAACATCTTAATCCCGCGAGCATACAAAAATCGAAGCGATTCCAAGCGGTCAAGCAAATCTGGTGAATATCGAGCGCCTACTTTTTTGATGATCATCGCGTCCAATTCAAACAGATTTGTTTCTTTATACATAGCTTTTGACTGACTAAAATCAAAAACAACCTGCTGTAAATCAATTAACAGCCGAAACCCTGTTAGACGTGCAACTGTATCTGCTAATTTTTCTGATGACCAGCCTCCGGGTGTGCCAATAACGCCTATTTTTAACATGATAACCTCCACTTTAAAAATTAAATCATACTTCCTAAGTATATGTTTACGTTCAATTCGTAAAAAAAATTCTTTTAAAAAATACTATAAGTATAGCGTATCTTTAAAACATTTTTTTCTCAATAATAAAGAACATCTGTAGGAAGTATAAACGTTTCAGGTGGCTGACCTTTATGTTTATGTCTTATAATCTTTTCCATAAGAAAATTAGCTCTTAAAAACATATTTTTTGCAAAATCATCCTTCATTTCAAAACGAGTAGATGTATAAAATGAACGTGCCAGCGCCAGCGCCATACGCATATCAAACGTTACGTCATGAATGGTTAAGGCAAATTCTGAAAAAAAAGTGAAAAATTCATGAATAACATGGTTTAATCTGTCTCTTTGAGGTGTTTCAAAAAATGGCAGTCTGAAATTTGAAACCAAGAATACTGAAGCATCCTGAATATAATCACTTTCTTTAGATCGATAAAAGTCAATGAAGTTTATTTTTTGATGAACGTGATTATAGATCAGGTTGTTGATGTTAAAATCTCCATGAATTAAAACGCTAAAGGGACTAATAAGTTCTTTTTCAATATCGCTGCACGCTATGATCAAGTCTTTGGAAGACGGAATTGGCAAGTCCTCCATTTTTTTTACAGGCCGTGAATAGGTTGGATGCACGCGATGAACTATCGATAGACGACGTTGAAGCTGTTGAATGTAGTCAATTTGTTTTGGCTGAGTACATTTCGTTCGTGTCCAAATCTCAGTTAAAAGATTTTTTAAAATGGACAACGCATTGTTCAACACCTCATCGCTTCCACTGAGAATGACTTCATCCAAAGTACATCCGGGAAAAAATTCAATCAATAACGAAGCTGTTTTTTCGTCTTTTTCTATATATCCGAATATATTCGGAGCGATGGTTGGAAATAAGTGATTCCAACGCTCGATATTTTCTTTTTCAACCTTAATTTTGTCAATACTACCTTCTTTAAAAATACCTTGATGATTACGCGTTTTTCGAGCTGATTCAGTAACATAACTAATGTGACATCCCGATCTTGAACCGAGTATTGACTGAAACTGGATATCAGATAGTGATCCATTAAATTCTGTGCCCGATAACGTTTCATTGAGTGCCGTAAATTGTCTAATTTTAATTCGGTCTCCAAGGATCATGAAAATCAACGCTTCACCAATATTTAACAAGGCATCACCAATCCGTTCAAGATAACGGAAAATAAAAATACTGGTAATAAAATCTGGAAGTTGACTGTTATGTTCTAAATATCCACAAACGGCATCAATAATGCTTTTATAAAACGCATCCCAATTATTTTCAGTTTGTTTAAAACGTTCAAAGATATCTGCAGATTCTCTATTGGTATGCAGGATCAGCATGTGTTTATCAATTGTCTTAATATCCGTCATAATGCGGTCAAAATTGATTTTGTAAAGCTCATCAAGTCGAAGTTCAGCTTTACAGATTTCGAGCGCACCACTTAAATTTCTGGATTGATATACAGAAATAATTTTCGAAACCGCTTCGTCAATAACTGCAAACATCTCTTTATAACCGAATTGATGGATAAATGAAAATTGATTTAAGTATTCGGTTTGTCTTGCAATATTAACACAAAAATCCGCAATTCTTTCCAAATTGAGACTCATAATATGAATTGCCCGGATAGTATTAATTTCGTACTTATTGGTAGTAGTTAGATGATGAGGATATGAAAAACATTTATCTTCAACCGTGGATTTCAGAATATCAATATAATCGTCTTTGGAATTGATTTCAGAAAACTTGGTTGTATCACATTCCTGAATCAACTGCATGGTTAAGCGAATCTGATTTTTAACTTCTAAAACCAGAAACATGAAATTTTCTAAAATGATTTCTAATGTTGCCATTTATTTATCTATGACTCTATCAGCATACGTTTGGTGGAATCGACTTTTATACCGGTTTCTTTCCATGAGATTGAAATATCCAGTTTTGTTTTTTTATCTTTTTTCTTGGCTCTGATTTTAAACATTAAAAAATTGTTCAGGTATAATACCATTTGACTGTCTTCAGAAGTTAAAGACACTTTTCTTTTTTCAATGCCTTTTATGATTGAAAGCAGATATTCTTTTATGGATTCAATATCCTGATACGCTTCATGTTCAAACTTATCAATTTCAGACATAACCAAAATCTCCTTCTTATCGACAGAATATTTAATTGTACACTAACTGTGTAACCATTCACACTCATCCCCCCAGCGGGGGGAGGTCGGGTGGGGGGGATACATATGCCCCAACCCCATCCCGCTGGGAGGGGGGGTGAATGCTTACCTAACTGTTCTTATTTTTTATTCTTATAAATGTATTATATGCAGGCTATGTTAAAATAATATTAAATTTTGATTAAACATATACTACCATTAAATAGTAAGTTACTATGGTAATCGCTATGGAGACTCATTGAGCCGAAACTGACTTACAAGTTGGTGGATTCGATCAGATAACTTAGATAGATCATCAGCGTTATGTTGAATACGCGTAGAATGTTCTAAAACACGTTTTGAAAAACCGGCTACATCACGGATACTTTGCGATACTGTTTCCATTTCATGGAACGCATCTCCAGAATCTGCCGCAATTGTATTCGCTGCCGTATAAACATCTTCAATACTTTTAGAAAGACTAGTGTCCAAAGTCAGCATATTTTCGATGCTTGAGGCAACCGATTGATACACTTGAGCCGTTTGAGACATGTTATTGGAAATCTCGTTCACAGTGGATGTTTGTTCTTCAACTGCTGCAGCAATTGTACTTGTTACTGAATCAATTTGAGTTGTGATAGTGACAATACTCTTCATTTCTTTTTCAACAGCATCTGTACAATTTTGGATGAAGTGAATTTTATCCTGTATTGTTGTGACTTCTTTTCCTGTTTGTTGAGCAAGGGCTTTGACTTCATTGGCAACAACTCCAAATCCCTTACCCGAATCTCCAGCGTTTGCAGCTTCAATAAACGCATTCAGAGATAGCAAGTTTGTTTGAGAGGCTATTTCCTTAATCAATTGCGTTACTTTACCAATTTCTTTTGCAGCATCCATCAGCTTTTCAACAACCACTACGCTGTTTTGGGTTACTTGATTTGCATTATGAGATACTTGCGTAGCATGTGCTGTATTTTGAGAGACTTCATTCAGTGATGTGTACATTTCTTCAATAGCAGAGGCCGCCGTGTTCACCGCGCCAGATACATTCTGCGTTTCAGATTGTATTTCTTTCATGTGCTGATTTTTTTGTTCTGATGAGGCGCTGATAGAGGCGATTTGACTACTCACCTCTTCTGCAGAACTTGCAATTTGATTGATATGCACAACTGTTTTTTCTGAACACTCAGCTACCTTTGTTGATTCTTGGCTTAATTGCGTAGCGTTTGTGGCTAATTCCAATGAAATGGAATTCAGTTGCTGAGATGAATTGTTTAAACGATTAACGTCCTGAACAATACTTTTAATGAGGCTTTGAAGCATTTCCATAAACAGATTAAACCATTTAACTAAAGCCCCAACTTCATCCCGAGAAGAATGTTGAAGTCGAAACGTTAGGTCGCCATGACCTTCAGCAGCATTTTTCAGAACAGTCACTACTTTGGTTATGGGTTGAACAAACACATTACTTAACCAAAACCCTAAAACTAATCCTAAAATCACTAAAAAAATGCCTAAAACTAAAATCGTTACCCAAATCGTTTGAAGACTTTTTTGAGAATTCGTTTTAATTGTATTTGCAAGACTTAAAAATTTGTCAGAAGGTATGCCCATGAGAATGCCATAATTTTTTTGCCATAGTTTTAATGGCTCATAAATGACATAATAGTCAATTCCGTTTAGGTTTAAAGTCATATCTCCTTTCATGCCTTGCTTTATTTTTTTTTCAAAGTGTTCCGTCAATTGAGGATTATTATACGCCTGTAGTGTTTTAAATTGTTGCTTTTCAGATGATGGAGACAGTACAAAAGCGCCTGACATATCAACAATAAACGTATTGAGGGCTTGTTTGACTGCATTTGCTTGGATGGGTTTAACCAAAAGATCCCAAAGCACATCTATATTTACAAAACCCAACAGGTGATTATTAAAAATAATCGGGGATGCGATACGCAGTAAGGTTTGGTTTTCATCGATAATAATTCCAGCATTCCAGACAGGTTCAGAAGATTTGTTGTTTAGGAAGTTACTAAAGTCATTCGATGAGAGTGAAGATGGCTTATCATCCCAATTTCCTGAATTAAACGTTAAAACGGATTTCCCATCAGGTAAAAACAATCGAATATTCCGATAAATAGGGATATCTTTGTTTTCAATGTCAACAGTTGAGGTCTCATAAATTTGTCGTATTTCTTCTTTGACTTGATCCTGAACGAGTTTATTCTTTGAAAAATCATGTTGATTAGCCGCAACAACGGGTATCCAATTCAAATCTGTAAGCAAAGCAAGTTTTGCTTTCATCTTCTGAGCGTTCCATTCAAAATCAATCGGAGTGAATTGATTTTGATCCACTGGATTGACGAATATTGTTTTAAAAGAATCTATATGCAGGTCGTTTACTATGTTTTGACCGATAAGTTCTGATTGTGGATGGATAATGAGTTCACCTTGAGAATCTACTACAAAAGTTAGTCCATGCTGCCCAATGGTGTTGCTCAAAATTGACATGTGCAAATCAGTGAGGTCTTTTTCTTTTAGCCCGACGAACAACATGCCAATAGGGTTATTTTCATCACTTTTTAAAACAGTAACTGCGCCCCAAAACCAGTCATATCCTAAACGAACCCGTCCATAATATTCTTTTCCTCCTTTCAGTGTAGATTGAATTGGATTCATGGCTCCATCAGGTAAAACCGCGGGCAAATAATAACTTATTTCTCGTTTTCCATCAGTTTTTTTTTGAGTCGATGCAATACAGAGCATGTCATCCTGTTCGTTCATTTTTTGAAACAAAGCACATATTCCGCCCCCAATAAGTTCTGAAACTTTATCTACAACAGGGGATGATTTTTCAAAACTATCATTGTATTGAATTGGGTCAAATCCTACTTGAAGTAAGCTCAAAACTACCTTTTTTTCCTCTGAAGTCATTTGATTTTTTGCGTTCCATTCCACTGAAAGCCCTTCTTCAGAAATTCCTCCACGAGATGAAAGAGCAAAATTTGAAATGGTCAGGTTGGCTTTAAGTTGATTTAGAATATGTTTATGCTTTTCTTGGCAGATTTGAATAATATCTTTCAACGAAGCGTCCATGAGTTGATCCAAGTCAGGATTGATACTGTTTTGTTCCCCATCATTCATGCCAATAATAAAATTAATAGTGTTTTTGGAAAGAGATAATCTTATCAGTCCATTTTGTACCTGTTCTATCAATTTTTGGAAAGTGTTAAGGTCTTGTCTTAAATTGGATTGTAATAATTTTTCAGCTTGATCTTCCAAAGCATTATAGGCTTCATGGGTTGATTTTTTGCCAAATGAATGAAGGCTTAACAAATTGATTGATCCAATCATCAAGGTGGGAATAATAACCAGACCGCAACATAGTAATGTAAGTTTAATTCGAATATTCATTGAGCTATTCCTAAATACTTGAATATGTTATGTGTATATGTATAAGTTTGTAAAAAATAAACGATACTGATATAGCTTTCCATAAAAGTTTTTGGCTTCGTTATCGGTCGTCGACGTATTAAGTATACGCCTTCCTCCCTGTTGCCTTGCCAAATTACTTTTCTGAAAAACTATAGATAGGTGATGTGATTTGTATATATTAGCTAATTATTAGGAATCGCTTTGTCAAGGAAAGAAATGTTAGACGAATATCAGTATTTATCTGTTGATATAAAAAATAAAAACCTAGGGGCAGGTTTAAAATCTGCCCCTATCAAATTAGACGTAGTATTTGTTTACTTATGCGGTTGCCGGTTGGTCCACAATGGTTAAAGGCATAAACTCGTCTTTCATATTGATTGATGGTTTAGTTCGCTTAACCGGTTTGGATATAGGCGAAACTGCTTGCTGCACAGGATCATGCTGTTCTTCCAGTTTAAACATAGTCACAATTTGTTTTAATTCAGTCGCTGAACGTGCAAATTCCTGAGCTTGCTGATTTACAGTAACACTGTTCACTGCCATTTCTTTGGTCATGTGAGCTACAGTTGCGATATGTTTATCTACACTGTTGGCTACAAGAGAGCTTTGGGTTACATTTTCTGTAACATCGATGATACTATCTGAAATTTTTGCAATATGCTGGGTAATTTCACGGCTTGTATTGGACTGTTCTTCTACAGATGCCGCAATGGTTCCAACAAGCTGATCAACTCGATGAATCACATCAGAAATATTTCGGATTGTCTCTATGGTAACATGTGAGGTATCCTGAATCCCGTGAATATTTTGTCTGATATCTTTTGTCGCTATCGCTGTCTTTTTGGCAAGCTCTTTTATTTCATTCGCCACAACAGCAAAGCCTCTTCCGCTTTCTCCAGCTCTTCCAGCTTCGATGGTAGCATTTAAAGCCAACAAATTGATTTGTCCTGAAATATGATCAATTGTCTCGGTAACCCTGCCAATTAAATGAGCGGCTTTATCTAATTTCTCAACTGTTTCTGAAGCTGTATGCATTTTGTTTACAGCTTCTGAGGTTATCGATCGCGTAAATTCAGAATTCTTCGCAATATCAGAAATCGTGGTATTCATTTCTTCGGCTGATCCTACAATAGCTTCTACATTAACTGCGGTTTGTTTCATGGTTAATGCCACGTTAGACATACTGGCGCTCATTTCTGCAACAGAACTTGAAACAGCATTAAACGTCTGAGAACTCAAGTCGATCTGGTGGGAAATGTCTTTGGATATTCCGGAAACATGTTTAGACGCATGATCTAACACGGTTGACTGAGTTGAAATATTGAGCAGCATACTGTTCAGTTTTTTTATAAATACATTGAACCATTGGCCAAGTTCCGCAATTTCACCGCTTGATTTGACTTTGATTCGCTTTGTTAAATCGCCATCTCCCTGTGCAATATCTTTAAGCATAAGGCTTGCTTTTTTAATAGGGATGGATATTTTTCGAGATACACTGAAACTGATTAACATCACAAAAACAAGAATAATGCCCATAGATGTTATGGTATTCACGATTTGATTTTGAATGGCGCCGTAAATCTCCTGCTGTTTTAATGCTACCATATCTTCAATATCATCAATATAAATCCCTGTACAAATGATCCATTTCCAGTCTTTAAAGTATTTAACGCTTGACAGTTTTGTTACAATCCGGTCTGTACCGGGTTTTAATTCTTGATATTCTAAAAAGCCGCTTCCTTTTTCTTTCGCAATGTGTATAATTTCCTGTATGTACTTGGTGCCTTCGGCATCAGTTAAATCGATTTGTTTGGTTAACACCAATTTAGGATTTGGGGGATACACATAAAAAACACCATCATTATCTATAACAAAAAAATAATTTTGGTTGTCCAGTCCAAAACGCATATCATTTAATGCTTTTTGAGCAGTTTCATAAAAATCCGCTGTTTTAACCACTGAAAATGCATTGGCAAGCAGATCGTTTAATTGACTCATTCGTTCTTTTACAAGCGTTTCACGAAAGGTTTCTACTTCTTTTTTAGACATGTCTTTTAGGGAATAGACAGATAAACACATCATGAAACACCCAAGAATAACTAATCCACAAATTGAAAGCAGATTGATTTTTTTGTTAATACTCATTTTTCCCTCCTGTAAGTTTAATTGGGTAAAGCTATTTTTCTTTTACAGTCCAGATGGTGTAAAAAAAATATGTTTTTTTTAATAATATTAAATAATTCTATAGGTTTTATGGGTTTGGCAATAAAATCATTCATGCCGTATTGGATACATTTGTCCCGGTATTCTTTCATGGCATGAGCTGTCATAGCGATAATACAAACATCATGATCCAATACCTTTGAACTTGGATCACGAATAATTTGGGTTGCTTCAAATCCATCCATTTCAGGCATTTGAAGGTCCATAAAGATCACATCATAACAATTGGACTCCAATAAACGAATCGCATCTTTACCATTAGAAGCAATTGTCGCATTATACCCATATTTATTAAGTATTTTTATGCTCAATTTTTGATTCATCAGATTGTCTTCAACTAACAATATGCGTATCTCCTGCGGAATCATTTCGATTTCTGAATGGATGAGTTCATTGACTGCGTCATGGTTCAGGGTATTCCTGCAAGATTGTAATGATAGCGCATGACACAATACTTGCAGCATGTTTGCCTGTTTTACGGGTTTGGTTAAATAGCCTGAAAAACCAAGTGCTGTATTGCCTATGGCATCCATATATTTTCCATGACGAATTAACATGATGGAAATGACATGATGGAGTTCGGAATGGAATTTTATTTTTTTCCAGAGTTGTTTTGGGTCAAAGTCAGGCAAAAAATGATTTATTAAAACAACATGGAACGGATCATTTTGAAAAACGGATTCTTTAAGCATATCTAATGCCTGATTACCGTTAAATGCACATTGATAACGGCATTTCCAAAAATCAAACTGATTTGCCAGAACAGCCTGACTGGTTTCATTTGGATCAACAATTAAAAATCGTTTGCTCTGAATCTCAATCGGTACATCCCATTGACAGGATTGAAGTTGGGGTTGTTTTTCAAGTAACACCGTAAACCAAAACTGACTGCCTTTACCTTCAGTACTTGTAACTCCGATTTTTCCAGACATCATTTCTACAAGCTGCTTGGATATTGACAACCCAAGTCCTGTTCCTTCGCATTTTCGGGTAGATGTAGTTTTGGACATGCGGCTTCATATAAAGGTACAAATCCTAAATATTGAACTGTCTTTTGACCTTTTTCAGGATCAAGTATATATGAAATAAAATCCAGCGTAATTTCTTCAGGCCAACCTCGCGTGAGCATAAACAAAGGTCTGCTGATGGCATAGTTGCCTTTGAGCGCATTGTCTTTATTGCCCATCACATTATCAACCCGCAACGGTTTGACTTCTGACGAAAGATAGCCAATGCCTATATATCCAATCGCATTGATCGTTGCGGATACAGTTTTTAATACCTCGGCATTGGACAACTGAACCATGGCTCCGGGAAATACATCTTCATTTTTCATCACTTTGCTTTCCCATATTTCATAAGTACCTGATGAGGTATCGCGTGAAACTAACACAATGGGTTGGTCATTCCATCCAATATCTTTCCAGTTGGTTATCTCTCCTGTAAACATTTTTTTTAAATCATCTAACGACAAATTGGTAACAGGATTATCTGGATGAACAACTGGAATGATGCAATCAATCGCAATACGAAACGGAACGATATATACATTCTTTTCAAATGAATATCCGATTTCTTTTCCTTTAATAAACCGAGAACTATTGGCGATATCTATTTTACCGTCAATGATGTCTTTT
>PDZT01000211.1 GCA_002753105.1 Deltaproteobacteria bacterium YD0425bin50
AAAGGCACATGGACCAGCTCAGAGAGAAGAATCTATTAATAAAAGCCGCCAAAGAAGTTGCTGAAGCAGCAAACCATTCCAAGAGCGCATTTTTAGCAAATATGTCCCATGAAATCAGAACGCCATTAAATGCGATTATCGGCTTTTCACAGCTCATGAACCGTGATCCCATGCTGACGGATACGCAAAAAGAATATAATTTTTCCATTATTAGAGCCGGCGAACATCTTTTGGCTTTGATCAACGACATTTTGGAATTATCAAAAATCGAAGCAGGCCGCATTGCTCTGAACCCAAACACCGTTGACTTACATTATCTGTTTAAGGATATTCAGATTATCTTCAAGGAACGCACCCAATCCAAAAAACTTCAGTTCATTTTTGAAATGCAGGACAATGTTCCCCGATATGTGGTCATTGATGAAAGCAAATTACGTCAGGTGTTTATCAATTTGATCGGAAATGCGGTGAAATTTACAGATGAAGGCGGAATTGCCGTGCGTATCCGCTCTGATAAAACAGATGCTGACAAAATTTACCTGATGGTGGAAATTCAGGACTCAGGACCCGGAGTTTCAGAACAGGAAATGAGTAAACTCTTTAAGCATTTTGAGCAAACCAGTGTTGGCGTTAAAAAAGGAAGCGGGACAGGGTTGGGACTTGCACTAAGCCGGGAATTTATCCGCCTGATGGGTGGTGATATCCGGGTTGAAAGCGAAGTTGGCAAAGGGTCATTGTTTGCGTTTCATGTGGAGATACAAGAAGGACAATGTGCGCCCATTGAAGAGCAGTCCGCCAAACGGGTGGTCGGCATAGGTAAAGGACAAGATGCTTACCGCATATTGGTGGTTGATGATAAGGAAGATAATTTAAAAATAGCGGTTAATTTGCTCAAGATGATCGGGTTTGAAACCAATGAAGCGGTCAATGGCAAAGAAGCGATTCAAAAATTCGAGGAGTGGAACCCGCATCTTATTTTGATGGATATGCGCATGCCTGTCATGGATGGTTATGAGGCGACCCGACGCATCAAGTCAACGGAAAAAGGAAAAAATACGCCCATTATTGTTATTACTGCCAGCGCGTTTGAAGATGAACGCATTGAAATAGAATCGCTCAATGTGCAAGACTTTATCCGCAAACCATTTCGGGAAAACGAGTTGTTTCATACAATCGGAAAAATTCTTGGAGTCACGTATATATACGATAAGGAAGCACTATCGGCGACTCCCTTACCCAAACCGATAAGTGAAGATGGGTCAGTTGAAAGCGCCATTGGAAAATTACCCCATGATCTCATAGCACAGATGCAGGATGCGGTTTTAAGTGCGGATTTAGACCGGCTGATTGAACTCATTGCGCAGATCGACTCAAGCCATGCGGAATTGGCTCAACAGTTAAAAAATCTTGCTCAAAATTACGATTATGACGCTCTGCAGCAAATTTTCAGGCAAATGGATGAAATAAACACATGAAACCGAATATAAAAAGCATCAGAACCAAAATTATTATAGCAAGTATAGCGCCAATCATTCCGCTTTTTTTACTTGTATTATTCAATTATGACTGGATGCGGAATCAAAAGACAGAGTGGCTGAATGAACATTACAGGGATATTCTTCTTCATGAAAGTTATAAATTGCTCCAATTCAAGGAACTGACGGTTTCAAATGTTCATTTTCTTACACGAATTCCGATCGTTGGCAGACTGATTCGAGCGCATAACAATAATGGAATTGATCCAATGGATGGTTCTTCAGAAAAAAAGTTGAAAGAGAGAATGGAACAGCTTTTTATCAGTATGATTGAAACTCCCCATTTTTTTTATGATAGCATCCGTTTTATCGATAAGACCGGTATGGAGATTGTGAGAGTAAACTTAAAAAATGGCAGCGGCAAGGCAGCTCCGGAAGAAGAATTGCAAAACAAGCATGACCGTTATTATTTTAAAGAAACCGCGCTATTGCATAAGGGTGATGTTTACTTATCCAATATCGACTTGAACCAGGAGAATGGGGACTTAGAAATTCCATATAAACCAATGCTGCAGGCGGCTTCACCGGTATTTTCCGAATCAGGTGATTTTGAAGGCATTATTGTAATAAACATATTGATGGAAACTATCATAAAAAACGCTTTTGAACACGATTGTGAAAACAATGACTTTCATTTTATTTCAGATGAAACAGGCGCATATTTACATCTTGAAATCAATCCCCAAAAGGAGTGGGGTGGTCCAAATGACTTGAATACCAGCGATGGGCTTAAAAAAGATTATCCCAACCATTACCTGCAGATCATGTCTGGAGAAGTTGTTTTAATAGATCATCAAGACGATAAGCGGATTATCTATTCAAAAAAGGTTCCTTTATGGCCTTCAACAGATAAGTTCCTGATCATAGGGGAGAGCATCTCTTTAAATATCGCCATGCAAAAAATCAATTCATTCAGTCTGATCTTATTCGGATTACTCTTTCTATCTTTCTTTGCAAGTGTTGCTATTGCGGTATATGGCGGGCGTAAAGCAACGGCTTCAGTCATCACTTTTTTTAACGTGGTCAAGCGTTTTAAAAATGATGAATGGACAACAAGGGCTGTTCATATTGCTGATGATGAAATCGGACAGATAGCCAAAGTTTTTAATGAACTGGCAGATGATGTGATGCGCCAGAAAGACGAATCTCAAGTAAAGCTCAGTTTATTATCCAAAGCCATCGAGCAAAGTCCTTTATCTGTTGTCATTACAGATCCAAAAGGGAATATTGAATATGTCAATCCGTACTTCTTAAAAATTACGGGTTATCGTATTCAAGAAGTTATGGGACAAAATCCCCGCGTATTAAAATCAGGTCATCAACCGCCAGAAATTTATAAACAATTATGGAATACGATCACTTCCGGTTCTGCCTGGCAGGGTGAACTTCTGAATAAAACTAAAAATGATCAGTTGTATTGGGAATCTGTCACGATTTCGTCCGTTCATGACAAAAAGGGGGAAATTTCTCATTTTGTGGTCATTAAAGAAAATATTTCTAAACGCAAAGAGGCGGAATCCATATTACAAAAGAATAAAATCAGATTTGAATCCTTGTATAAATTGAGCAATGAAACTGGAGATATAAATCAACTGTGTGAATATGCACTTGAAGAGGCAATTAAACTTACGGACAGTAAAGTTGGATATTTTCATTTTTTTAATCAGAAAGAAATAAAAAAAGGATTATTTATATGGTTTAAAGATTCTGCTGAAAAATGCAAGGTTTCTTACGATCTTGAGTATCCTTTGGAATTAGCTGGAATATGGGCTGATTCTCTCAGCCAAAAGAAAGCTGTTATTCATAATGACTATCAAATTCTAACCAGTTTGAAAGAATATCCTGAGGGTCATTTTGAGGTCATCCGCCATATGAGTATTCCTGTAATCATTAACAATGATGTGATTGCAATTTGCGGTGTTGGCAATAAAACTGAACCTTATGATGAAAACGGTACCATTCAACTCCAGCTTTATATGGACGCGCTATGGAGTTTGATTCAACGCAAGATAGCGGAACAAGCTTTGCGTGAAAGCATACAAACCATGAAGAGTTTTTTAAGCGCCATTCCGGAATCAGCGTTTCTGATCAATCTGTCGGGGAAGATATTGGCTACGAATAATTTGACTGCCATGCGCCTATACAAGACGGTTGACGAGTTGATAGGAACCGACGTCTTTTCCTTTCTGCCCGCTGATGTTGCCGCACAAAGAAGAAAAAGGATTGATGAAGTGATCAATACCTGCGCACCTGTTTCTTTTGAAGATACGCGTAATGGAAAACATTTTGATCATCGGATCAATCCAATTTTGGATGAGACCGGAAAAGTCATCAAACTGGCTATTTTAGGCATTGACATCACCGAGCGCAAGCGAGTCGAAGAAGAACTCCTAAAGGCAAAAGAGGCTGCCGAAGCCGGCAATAGAGCTAAATCCTTATTTATAGCCAATATGGGGCATGAATTAAAAACACCTCTAAACTCCATTATCGGATTCTCTCAAATCCTTCAGGCGCAGAGTTTTGGTCCTCTGAACAGCAAACAATCTCAATATATGACCAACATCGTTATAAGCGGCAATATGCTTTTATCCCTGATCAACAATGTTTTGGAAGTATCTAAGCTTGAAACAGGAAAGATAAAAATTAACCCGGTAGTTTTCAACATCAAAGAACTTATCAATCGGACTGTTCGACCGATTGTTTTAAAAAATACTATTGTTTTTGATGTTCAGATTGATCCTTCTATTCCGGGCATGATTTCCGGAGACGAGCATCGCATCGGGCAGGTATTGAACAATTTGACTGATAATGCAGTCAAGTTTACGAAAAAAGGCAACATTACCCTATCCGTTAAACAAAATGCTCCGGACGAACTGCTTTTCGAGGTCAGAGATACCGGCATTGGCATTTCAAAGGAAGCGCAATCCGGGCTTTTCGAAAGATTTCATCAGGTCGATGGATCGTTTACAAAAAAATATGCAGGAGCAGGGCTTGGTCTGGTCATTTGCAAACAGATGGTTGAACTCATGGGCGGGAAGATATGGGTAATCAGCGAAGCTGACAAGGGGAGTTCATTTTATTTTACAATTAAATTTATGCCAGCAGGTGCTGAATCAGGTGTTTTATGCGTTAAAGATATGTGTGCCATCGAGGCTGTGAACGCTATTCAGAATAGACCTGATAATAGACATGATGAATCCATTTCAGCACTGCCACAGGATATGGTATTACAGATGCAGGATGCGCTTTCAAGAGCGGATTTAGACAGCCTTGTTCAACTCATCGATGAAATCGATTCAAATTATGCGGAACTCGCCAACCATTTAAAGGAGCTTGTTCAAAATTACGACTATAATGCTTTACAGCAAATTTTCAAAACATAGGAGTAACATAAACAAAAATATGCGCGAATACAATTTATTAAACACCAAGGTATCTAATATTCTTATTGTAGATGACACCCCCGCCAATCTGAAAGTATTGAGCGACATTCTAAAAAGCCAGGGGTTTAAGGTGCGACCAGTTCCAAACGGAAAACTGGCGTTGCAGACTGCGGAAAAAGAACCGCCTGATCTTATTTTGCTTGATATTATGATGCCGGAAATGGATGGCTTCGAAGTTTGCCGTCATTTTAAAGAAAACCCAAAACTAAAAGATATACCGATTATCTTTATCAGCGCCTTAAATGAGACGAATATTATCGTCAAAGCGTTAGCGTCTGGAGGAGTGGATTATATAACAAAGCCGTTTCAATTTGAAGAGGTCAATGCCCGGGCGAACACCCATCTGAAACTACGTAAACTTCAACTTGAACTTGAACATCACAACTTCTATTTACAAGAGCTTGTTCAAGAACAGGTAAGGGAGATTTCAGAGTCTCAAATGGCAACGATTTTTGCCTTGGCTAAACTTGCAGAATACAGAGATGACGATACAGGGAGTCATCTGATCAGAACCCGAGTTTTTTGTAAGCTATTGGCGATACGATTGCGCGAAGCTTCAATTTATAAAGATCATATTGATTCCAAATTTATCGATACGATTTATAATTCAGTCATATTGCATGACATCGGCAAGGTAGGGATTCCAGATCATGTTCTATTAAAACCCGGAAAATTAACCCCTGAAGAATTTGAAATCATAAAAAAGCATTCCCTTATTGGCGCAAAAACAATAGAAGAAGTTTTGAAAAACTACACCAAGAACGAATTTCTTCAAATGGGTTTATCCATTGCAAGATCGCACCATGAAAAATGGAATGGCAGCGGGTATCCTGATGGAATCTCCGGTGAAAATATTCCGCTATGCGCTAGAATTATGGCGGTTGCTGATGTTTATGATGCGTTAAGAACAAAAAGAGTTTACAAGCCTGCTTTTACTCATGAAAAAAGCCGTGAGATTATATTAAGCGATAGCGGCAAGCATTTTGACCCTGTGATCGTTCAAGCATTTATTGACATTGAGAATAAATTTAATGCAGAGATATAAGAAGTGAATACAAAGATGTTTATTTATTCGGTGTGGAATTTTCAAATAGATAATAAGGTAATCTATAAATTATGAAACAAAAATATCAACACAAAGATTATGAAAGACCAATTGAAATTGCAGAAGGGATATATTGGGTAGGATTTTATGATTCAACATCCGGGTTGCACTGTAACCCATATCTAATTCTGGATCAGGATGAAGCGGTTGTCATAGATGGAGGCAGCCGTCCAGATTTTTCAACCGTGATGATGAAAATTTTACAAACCGGCATCACGCCTTCTTCTATAAAAGCACTTATCTATCACCATTATGATCCAGATTTATGCGGAAGTGTTTCCAATTTTGAAAACATCATTAATAATCCATCCCTGAGCATTATTTCAGATACTGATAACCATTTATTCATCCGGCATTATGGATTGTCTTCACCTCTAGTTTCACTTGAATCCGTAAATCATCAGTTTCGCTTTTCTTCTGGCAGAACCCTAAATTTTATTAATACACCTTATTCCCATTCACCGGGTAGTTTTATCACATTTGATACGAAAACAAAGGTGTTATTTACAAGTGATTTATTTGGAAGTTATAGTACTCAATGGGATTTATTTTTAAATCTATCGCCTGATTGTCATACATGTAAGGCTTATAACCAGTGTACTAAAAGCAGCTATTGTCCATTTCCAGATATTGAAAATTTTCATAATAAAACCATGACATCTGTAAAGGCATTAAAGTTTGCCATTGAACGGATACAAAAAATTCCAACAACGATTATTGCACCTCAGCATGGAAGTGTCATTACAGGCATTGAAGATATCCGACTTGTAACAGAAGGTCTCATTTCGCTTAAACATGTTGGAATTGATGCTATTAATTCGGAGATATAAGGCTTATTATGCGAAATAACACACTTCCCCCCATCCAGCCCAACAACTCCAATCAATTAATTCTGTTTAGGGAACTACTTGAATACTGGGCAACAATTCAAGATCAGGATGCAGACTACCAGTTATTAAGAGAATTGGTTTTAAAATATGCACATGCTGAAAAAAAATTATCGGCTTTAAATCGTGAATTACTTGAGAAACAAGAA
>PDZT01000212.1 GCA_002753105.1 Deltaproteobacteria bacterium YD0425bin50
TGTATTCTGGAGCAGGTGTCTCCTTGCTTTCTTATCCATAACGAAATTGGACTTTTCGAGCAAGCAGAGCTCTCAGCTCTTTCATCTGGAGTTTGTTATGCCTCATTTCTCCGAGCATATACGACCACAGATGTTTTAGGGTCTTTTTTCCCTGACTTAAAAAGTCAGTCACCTCACTGCTCAGTTCGAACAGTTGGTTAAACATGTGGGCGATCTGCATACATTGATATTATGGTTAGATTTTGGTTTTATATGGCATGAAAATTGCTTAATTCAGATATTTTTAATATTTTAAAACTAAAAACTAAGGAGATAATACAATGCAAATAAAAAATTATACATTTTCAAATACTGAAATTGAAAAATTGGAACAATATAGAGACAGCCAAAGTAATTTTACTATAAAAACCCGATTTATTGCAATGTTAATGATAGCTAAAGGAGTATCTCGTGAATTGATAGCATCAATTATTGGCAACAGTGTTTATACAATTGAATACTGGTTTAAATTGTATATCGAACAAGGTATTGACCGTTTAAATACCCTAAATTATACACCTAAACAATCTTACTTGAACCAATTTCAAATCAATCAGGTTATCATCTATGTTTCATTTGAAAATCCTAGGAATATTAAACAAGTCCAAGAATATATTAAACAAAAATTTGAAATTTCCTATTGTGATGATGCTGTTAGAAAAATACTAAAAAAGCATGGATTAAAAGTAATCCGTCCCAAAAAAGTACCTGCTAATCCCCCGTCCGTAGAGGTACAAGAAAAATTCATCGAAGACTATAAAATACTTCGAGAGTCATTGCCGCCCAATGATGTGATTTTTTTTACAGATGCGATGCATCTTATTCATCAGGCCGTTCCCTCTCTTTGTTGGGGTAATCCTCATTTCCCACCTATTCTCCCAACTAATTCCGGCCGTTGCCGACTGAATATACTGGGTGCGTATAATCCGATTGACCATACGTTCATTCACTTTACAGGTGAAAAAAATTGTAATACTGAAAGCGTTATAAAGTTTTTAGATTTAATAATCAAATCCAATCCACAAGCCTCATCAATTACTTTATACAGGGATAATGCAAAATATTTTATGTCGCAAGATGTAATCGAATGGCTTAAAAATCACCCAAAGCTTAACATTGTGCCGCTTCCTACATATGCTCCAAATTTGAACTTAATTGAACGTTTTTGGAAATTTGCTAAGGAAAAACTAGTGAAAAACAAATATGTTGAAAAATATAAAACATTTCGTGCAAAAGTATTTCAATTCTTAAACCATGTTGATGTATATATAGATGAATTAAAAACATTGATGGTTGAAAAATTTGAAATTGTTTATGCAAAATAAATGCCAAACAAAACTAAAATCTAACCATAATATAAGCGAATTTACTGTTTCGTGTACTATCTAAGAATCTGCAAAAAATAACTTACCGTTTTTAAAAGTTAGTATTCATATGCCCCAATATCCGATTCGTTTCCATTCGGACGTATATTGCCAGAAATATCCGTATTTATGTTTACATTTATTCCAGCATCTATAGCCGTACTACCTGTTTTATGCCTAAAATCACCTGATAAAGGTTCAATAAACAGGGCTGTCAAATCAGTTTGAATACATTCTCCTTCTGCTAATTCCCAACCGTATCGTGGAGCTTGCTGGTAGCTTAAAGCTGTATAAATGTTATGACTTCGCTCAATTCCTGAAATAGACATTCCATCAAGAATATTATTTTTAGCGACATATAAGGCTTGAGTTGGATTTTTTCCCATAGTTAGAGCTGCACCATTTCCTTCGCCTCTTAAAATAATATTATGATAAAATTCAATTGACCCTGACGTATTACCAGCCCATTCATTTACAGCATGTCCATTAATTCCGACAATAATATTGTTATAAAACAAAAGATTTGAGCTGTTTTCAAATGTTAAAGGACTTAACGCTTCAAAAATTTTATTACCTGACACAGTAATAGTATTGCATGATAAATATAAAGAAATGCCATTCGCATGAGTTCCCTTACAATCTGAAATTAAGTTGTTAATCATGTGGCTATCCGTAACTCCATAAAAACTCATTCCTGTTGAACCCGGTTTGCGCACTTCATTGTTTTTAAAAATGATGTTGCTTGAACTCATACAAAATATTCCCCTATGAAGAGAATTTTCAATCAGTTTATTGTTTTCAATAATTGCGTTGTCGCATCTTTGTAAAAATATCCCGCCATATCCTGAAAAACTGCCATGTCTATTATGTTTAATACCATTATTTTTAATTGTAATATTTGAAATAGGTAAACTTGAACGATTTATTGTTCCAATTCCAACGCCTTGTCTTGGGCCATTTCCGCTAAAATTGCGAATTTCAAATCCTTCGATCGCAATATTGCTATTGCCATAAATATCGATTCCATAATTCCTTAAAGACATATAAACTTTTTCTTGAAGAATATTTTCCTCATTTTTGGGCCATAAATATATTTTATGCCTCCCATCCAACTCTCCTCGATTGTCAAAAAAATATTCTCCGGGCAAGTCTATGGCATGAATAGAATTATAAATGGAGTATCTTTCATTTCTATCAGCATAAGGCGGGAGACCTAATTCGGGAAAAATAATTTTGTGCTCAGATGGTATAAATCCTGTTATTTCTCTAACATCAACAATATTACGAGTCCGCCACACTAAAACATATGATCCATTCCAATGGGTTGAATCAGTCTGGGGAAATCGTTCTGCATCTACAATAGAAGATAACGTCATGTTTTGACATGGAATTTCATAGAAATAATTAATATTATCCATATAAAAAGGGTCAGGCTGATTCGGTTCTTGACTAATTTGAAGCATATCTCCATTTTCAGTTAAATTAGCGATAAATGCATTTACCGATGATGGAGCATATGTATAATAAATATTTTGCCAATTAGGATTCCCGCCACAGTCAGCTTGGGATTCACATTTTTTCCAGTCTGTCAAAATCTCAGAACCATCAATTATCGCCTTAGTCCTTCCCCATCCATCACCTTTATATACTATGGGAATACCTTCGCTGCCGCTCCAACGAGTCTGTATCTGTCCCCGATAGATAACACCTCCTTTAAACAAAACTCTATCTCCGGGTGAAAGATTCGCTAAAGAGGCATTAAGGGTAGCCATTGGATCGCCGGGAGCATGTTTCCACGGAGTTAAATGGGAACGTCCATCATTTGAATCATTTCCATTTTGGTAATCAATATAATAAACTGAATTTCCATTAAGCTGACTAAAAACGGCTTTAACTATGTTGTTATCGTCCATTGTAATTGCTAACGGATTTTCAGAACTGAATATATCTCCTTCCCATCCGATAAAAACGAATCCTTCATCAGGAATAGCCGTTAATTCTAGTTGTTCACCATTACTGTAAATATCTTTATCAGGTTGTTTTAATATAATCCCATTTTCAGATATAAGCGTTAAAGAACGATACAGTTGATTGAAAACAGTATTTTTTATTTCAAGTTCATCAATTTGTCCGTCAAATGAACTTCCCCAAGGATTTTTGCCAATATACACATCTCTGCTTGCGTCTGTGTTTATTGAGCCTGTAAAATTATTTTGAGCTACTTCTAGACCATCTACCAATAAGCTAATGATTTCTCCATCATATTTTAATTCATAATGATGCCATGACGTATTACGAATGTTTTCAAGAAAATATTTTTTGATATGAAGGCATTGGCCTTGATTATTGGTAATAAAGCCATCAATGAAATTGGCACCTATTTTCATAATATAATGATTATGCTTACGAATAATATCACCGCCAGTTTCTGGGTTATTTTTTTTAGCCCAAACAGAAATATGAAGCTGCTGCATACCTGAAAGCATTTCGTCATGCCTGACGATGACGTAATTATTATTCGTTGGCGATAAATTAAGAGATTGTCCATTTGAATCCAATCCCATTGAATAGAACTCCGTTCCTACCCATTCGCCGTTTAAATTATAAGACGAATAGTCGTTTACATCTCCATTGAAATGCATTCGTAAAATTGTGTTAGCCTGTGATTCTGGTATTACAGTTATAAAGATGCAGGCACAAAATACAATTAGTGATAATAAATATATTTTTTTACTCATAGTTTCCTCCTCTTTGTATTGTATTAATATTCTTAACGGTATCTGGTCCACATACTTTTCGTAAACGGGCTAACATGCTGAGATCCATGATCTCCGCCTTTCATATTCCACCATCTATCCTGATAATCAAAAAGCGCGTCATGAGCCCATAAATTTTTGGCATTCATTAGAATAGCGGCAAGTGTAAATCCAGTATTAGCTACACCGTTAATATCGCGATAAGCTGAATCAAAATGACCGTTATTTCTGCACGGCTGGGTTATGTGACGAATACCCCAATCAGGTAATCCAATATCACTTGTAGTATAGGCTTGTATTCTTCCGGCGGCAATGTCCCGAGAGTCAGGTATCCAACAGTAATCTGGATGATTGAACGATTCATTGGTTCTATTTATTTCTTCTTGAGTTACGAAAAACGTTCCGCCATCTTCTTGAAATAAGGTAGTCCATGAGCCTACGTTTTTCATGTGATCATCATTTAACATCATTCCTGCAAATAATATCGGCCATTTCCTTCCTACATTATGCCCGCCGTTTGGAGCCCAATATCCGCCATTATCTGCTATACCAGCCAAATCAATCCCGAGCTGAACCATATTGATCATTAAGTTCGTTTTTGTTGGTGATCCCGGTAATTCACTGTAATTCAAATTTAATAAAAGTGATGCATCTCCAATTTTCATTGCCATGTATTGTCCATACCCACTATGAACTTTCATGTTGTCACTTGGATGGAGGTAAGAACCCAAATATTCATGAACATGATCAAGCCAAACCTCTTTAAAATCGTTTTCCATAGCTATTGGGTCAGGGATACCAGTTAAACCGGCAGTGCTCAAATTTTGAAGAAGACCCAATTGCAACTGACTTATGTTAAAGTTCACATTTTTGACATTGCCAACATAAGGTGGTCTGAAACTTCCTTCGGGTGGAACTGCTTCCAGACAGGTTAAAACAGCAGCAGCTCGCAGCACTGGACGTGGAGTTCCTGTGCTACCATTGATTGTGGGGCATCCGGGTTCTTTGTTATCTTCTGAAACATAAAGCCAGCTTACCGATGAAACAAGTGTTTCTCCTGCATTAAGGGAAAGGGGATTTCCATCGGAAATATCCATGCCGTTAGGATGTGAAACATTAAGACTTTCAGTATAGGAATTCAGAGAATCGTCATATCCTTGCCTTGTATCTGTGCCGGGATTAATCATTGATCCATCTTGACCATATCTTGGTGTAATACCATATATGTGATAATTATTCCTGATGCCAATCACTTTTACCGGTCCAACAACCCAGTAATCTCCATTTGCAAAGGTCCCACAAGGATATTCTTGATCAAAATTCCATGTTATTCCGTTCTTTGAAATGCTTGAACATGAATTATTGTTATCGTTAATCCCAAGATGATTTTTGATTTCAAGCGCATCAATTTGTCCGTCAAATGAACTTCCCCATGGATTTTTTCCAATGTATAAATCTCTGCTTTTGTCTGTATTTATTGATCCTGTAAAATTATGTTGAGCGACTTCCTGTTCATCTACCCATAAACGAACCATTTCTCCGTCATAAGTTAATTCATAATGATGCCACGATGTATTACGAATGCTTGCAAGAGAATATTTTTTGATATGCATGCATTGACCTTGGCTGTTGGTAATAAAGCCATTAACAAAATTTGAGCCAATCTTTATAACATAATGATTATGTTTATTGATAATATATCCGCCGATTTCTGAATTGTTTTTTTTAGCCCAAATAGAAATATGAAGCTGCTGCATACCTGAAAGCATTTCATCATGCCTGACGATGACGTAATTATTATTCGTTGGCGATAAATTAAGAGATTGTCCATTTGAATCCAAGCCCATTGAATAGGACTCAGTTCCAACCCATTCTCCGTTTAAACTATTAGACGAATCCTCGTTTACATCTCCATTAAAATTCATTCGTAAAATCGTGTCAGCCTGTGATTCTGGTATTACAGTTATAAACATGCAGGCCATAAAAACAATTAGCGATAAAAGATAATTTTTTTTATTCATTGCTTCCTCCTAGTTAATTATAGTTTTGTTGCGCAAATTATCTGCGATATTGTACATGCTTGAATTTCATCTAAGCGAAAGCCAATATCCGTCAATATCTTATTCCAGTCATATTCCAAAAATCTTTGGACATGCTCTGGATAAGAGAGATATAAATATATAGAAAAAACCTGCTTTAGAAAAAACCTGTCTTCTTTTCCATAATCAAGAATAAACAGTTTGCCTCCCTTCTTTAGTGTTCTGTGCATCTCCTTTAGAACAACCATCATTAATTCATATTCCATCTCGTGCAAACCAAAAGATACCATTTCGATGTCAAATGTATTCGATGGGAAATCCATCTTTCTGACATCCATTGGCATAAAAGAGATATGTTTAATTCCTCGTTTAAGTATCTTTTTATTCGCAAGGGTAAGCATGTGAGGTGAGATGTCTATTCCAATAATGGTATTATTGGTTTCTGCAAGGGCAATAGAGCCTTTACCTGTTCCTGAGCATACATCTAGTATAAATAATCCTTCACCTTCGCCTTGAATCCTTTTAGATAGTGCTATTCGAGGATTTTTATCTGTCTCCATAAAAACGATATTCTCAAGCACATCGAAAATATTGTCATATATAACGGAAAAAATCTTGTATTTTTTTTGCATCGTTTCTTTATTTGTATTCATTAATAAATTTATCCTTTACTGAATTTTGTTTCCCGAACCATTCCATCCGGCAATTCTAGCCAGCATATACCATGTTGCTTTTCCAAGTCTTACACAAGCTTCCTGAGATATATGACCACTTCCGAAGCCTCCATTGTATTCAACACGATATCCCGAATAAATGATTGGATATGTGTGTTTTATGCCGTCTCCGTCTGTCCATGAGGTATTGCTAATCATTTCTGACGGATTATGAGCAAG
>PDZT01000213.1 GCA_002753105.1 Deltaproteobacteria bacterium YD0425bin50
TCAAAAAATTTCAATGATTACCTCTGAAATTAGGTCGCTGATTGCTGTGTAACCCTATTTTATATCCCTGATGAAAGCTTTTTGCTTTTTATAAGAAAAAAGCTTGACTTTTTTGATTCAATACCATTCGAAGTAAACGGACTTTTTTTGAAGTAAACTCTTTTGATACCTTGAAAGAGGAATTGTAAAATCATCCGAATACGTTAAGGAGAATGAAACTATGTTTAAAATTGTTCATCGTGAAGAGATGGCCGGAGGAACAGTTATATTAAATGAAATCGAAGCACCTGCAATTGCCCGTAAAGCCAAGCCCGGTCAGTTTGTTATTGTAAAAGCCAATGAGACCGGTGAACGGATTCCGCTAACCATGGCAGACACCAACACAGAAAAAGGTACTATTACAATTATTTATATGGTCGTTGGCAAATCCACCTCATTATTTAAAACGTTGAAAGTTGGTGAGGGCTATTTAGATGTCATTGGACCATTAGGTTGTGCAACCCATATTGAAAAATTAGGCAAAGTTATTTGTGTAGGCGGTGGAACAGGCATAGCTGTTTTATATCCAATTACAAGAGGGTTAAAACAGGCTGGGAATGAAGTGGTGAGTATTGTTGGCGCAAGGTCTAAAGACTTACTCATTTTGGAAGAAAAAATGCGTAACGTGTCTGATGAATTTCATGTGTGTACAGATGATGGCTCCTATGGACATAAAGGATTTGTTACAGATGTCATGAAACAGGTGTTGAGTACGCAAAAGATTGATTTAGTGGTAGGTATTGGTCCAGTGCCAATGATGAAATTTGTTTCTAAGATTACCAAGGAATTCAATGTTAAAACTTTGGTAAGTTTGAACCCGATTATGATTGACGGTACAGGCATGTGCGGTGGTTGTCGAGTTACCGTTGGGAATGAAACCAAATTTGCCTGTGTTGATGGACCTGAATTTGATGGTCATCAGGTTGATTTTGATGAATTGACGAAACGATTACAAGCATATTCTGAAGAAGAAAAATCCTGCTGGCAAAATTATATGTGCCAAATACAGGATGTATAAAGATTTAACCTGAACTGAAGTGATTTTGTTTTGCATGAATATAATATTAGAAAGTACTATTTCAATTGATTTAGGAGCATAGGGAGGTTGTATGAAGGAACAAGCATCTTCGAAAAAAAGCGATCGGCAACCCATGCCGGAGCAATCTGCTGAGGTTAGAAAAAGAAATTTTGATGAGGTTCCATTAGGGTATTCACCAGAGGCTGCCAAAGCTGAAGCAAGCCGATGTTTACAATGTAAAAAACCCGGTTGTATTGAGGGATGTCCAGTGTCCGTTGATATTCCGGCGTTTATTAAATTGATTGCGGAAGGTGAATTTACAAAAAGCATTCGAAAAATATGGGAAAAGAATTCGCTTCCAGCCGTTTGTGGGCGAGTATGTCCTCAAGAACTTCAATGTGAAGGGCAGTGCGTTGTTGGTAAAAAAGGAGCGCCAGTAGCTATCGGTAATTTGGAACGTTTTGTGGCTGATTATGAACGAATGAATGGTACAGGTGAAGTGCCGCCTCGTCAAAAATCCAAAGGTAAAAAGGTTGCTGTTGTAGGATCAGGTCCATCAGGCTTAACGGTTGCCGGCGATTTGATTTTAAAAGGGTATGAAGTCACTATTTTTGAAGCATTCCATCGCCCGGGAGGCGTTTTAGTTTACGGCATTCCTCAATTTAGATTACCTAAAGAAATCGTGTTTTCAGAAGTCGCTTTTTTGGAAAAACAAGGATGTACATTGAATTGCAACAGTGTCGTGGGAAGAACGGTTACAATTGAAGAGCTTTTTGAAGAAGGGTATCAAGCCATATTCATAGGAGTTGGGGCTGGATTGCCTAAATTTCTGAATGTGCCCGGCGAAAATCTTATTGGGATTTTATCTGCTAATGAATATTTAACACGAGCGAATTTAATGAAAGCCTATCGTTTCCCTGAATACGATACGCCAATACCTAAAGGGAAAAATGTAGTTGTTTTAGGAGCTGGTAATGTGGCGATGGATTCTGCAAGAACAGCAATGCGTCTGGGTGCGGATAGCGTGAAAATTGTGTATCGGCGTTCGCGAGATGAAATGCCAGCAAGAGCCGCTGAAATTCATCATGCAGAAGAAGAGGGTATTGAATTTTTCCTTTTGACCAATCCAACGCGTTTTATCGGCAATGAAAAAGGCCGTGTGGTTGGAATGGAATGCCTCAAAATGGAATTAGGGGAACCCGATAGTTCAGGAAGACGCAGACCTATTGCTGTTAAAGGTTCAGAATTCCAAATGGAATGCGATTTGGCAGTTGTTGCTGTTGGAGCAGGAGCCAATCCGCTATTAACAAAATCTACTGACGGCCTCGCATTGAATAAATGGGGTTATATTGTAGCTGATCCTGAAACTGGAAAAACAAGTAAAAAAGGTGTATGGGCAGGTGGTGATATTGTAACAGGTTCAGCCACAGTTATTTTAGCTATGGGTGCAGGACGTAAAGCAGCGGATTCAATTGATAAATACTTGACGTGGGGATGGTAGTATTATTTTCGATTTTCGATTATTATTTTTTGTTTATCAACAATACCTGTTTGATAACGAGGGATGGAATTGAACAGGTATTGTGCCTTGACAAAATTTTAATAATAGCTTAACATTCACCCCTTTTAACATGGATATAATAGTTTTCAGAAATGTTCGCTTTTTCTGAAAGCTAACGAAGAACTGATATGGAGGATGTTATGAAGTACGCAGTGATTGAAACAGGTGGGAAGCAATATAAAGTCAGTGAAGGAGAAGTCTTTCGATTTGAAAGGCTTCCGGGTGAAATTGGTCAACAAATTGAGTTTAATAAAATTCTTTTGTATTCAGATGGTAACATGACACAAATTGGAGCTCCACTTGTGGATAATGTGACTGTGAATGCAAAAATTCTTGAGCAGCATAGAGATCGAAAAATTCTTGTATTTAAGTATAAACGCAGAAAGCGCTACCGAAATAAAGAAGGTCATCGTCAATATTATACTGCAGTGAGAATTAATGAGATTTTAAATCAGGCAGCGTCGATTTCATTACAAAAAGCTCAAGAAGCATAACAATATTAGGAGTAAATCATCATGGCACATAAAAAAGCAGCAGGAAGTAGTCGTAATGGACGGGACAGTCAAGGGCAACGACGAGGTGTAAAAAAATACGGCGGTGAAATTGTCAGAGCAGGAAATATTATTATAAGACAGTTGGGTACACTGATCTATCCAGGGCAAAATGTTGGCATGGGAAGAGATTTTACACTTTTTGCTAAAATCGATGGTGTCGTTACTTTTGAACGATGGGGCAAATCACGAAAAAAAGTTAGTGTATATACAACGTGAAATTTGTTGATGAAGCATTTATAACCGTTCAGTCTGGAAAAGGCGGAAATGGATGTATTGGTTTCCGTAGGGAAAAATATATACCACGAGGTGGTCCAGATGGTGGAGATGGCGGAGATGGTGGAGATATTATTCTGGTTGCTACAACACAGAAAAATACGCTGTATGAATTCCGCCATCGAAGGCATATTAAAGCCGAAAATGGTGGGGATGGTAAGGGTAGTTTAAAACATGGGAGAAACGGAAAAAATCTTATTATTCATCTGCCTGTTGGAACTGTGGTAGCCCATGCAGAAACCAATGAAATCATTTGTGATTTAACCGAACCGAATCAAGAATATGTTATTGCAACAGGTGGAAAAGGTGGACTTGGAAACAAACATTTTGCAACTTCTACAAATCAAGCCCCTCGATTTGCTCAAAAAGGAAAAGAGGGTGAAACATTAGCAATCAAGCTGGAATTAAAACTGATTGCTGATGTAGGTATCATTGGTCTGCCAAATGCCGGTAAATCAACTCTATTAAAAATGTTAACTGCTGCTCAACCCAAAGTGGCAGATTACCCTTTTACCACGTTGTATCCCTACGTTGGTGTAGTTTATCCTGAACATGCGCAACCTTTTTCAATTGCTGATCTTCCCGGATTAATTGAAGATGCGCATAAAGGCGCTGGACTTGGCATTCAGTTTTTAAAACACATTGAACGAACCCGAATTTTACTTCATTTAATTGATATCTCTGCAATCGATCCACTTGATCCTCTGAATTCCTATGAATTGATTGTTCATGAACTTGATGCGTATAATCCAGCATTACTGCAGAAACAGCAATTAATTGTATTAAATAAGCTGGATATCCTAGATGCAGAATCCAATGCGAGTGTATTTATCGATCACATGAAAACCACTCAGGTGATCAGCATCTCTGCATTGACAGGTATAGGCATTGATGAATTAAAAACAAAACTAAGCGGATTAGTCAATGAGTCCACATAATGTAGCAGATCGATATGTGTATTTCCAAGAGGTAAAACGGGTAGTGGTGAAGATTGGAAGTAATGTACTGACAGCTTCCCACGGATTGAATATCCCGATTATTGAATCCATTTCACGTCAAATCCATCAACTTATTCAGTCGAATTATGAAGTTATTTTGATTACGTCAGGCGCAATGGCTTCTGGCGTAAAAAAAATCGGTCTTGACAGACGACCAGATGAAATTCCAAAACGTCAGGCTGTTGCAGCAGTAGGTCAGGCTGGACTGATTTTAGAGTATGAAAAAGCATTCAGCCAGTACGGGATAAAAGTCGCTCAGGTGTTGCTTACGGGAGATGATTTGCGGAATCGTACCCGCTATCTGAACGCAAGAAATACACTAAATACACTCCTTTCATGGAAAGTCATTCCCATAATTAATGAAAATGACACCGTGGCTATTGATGAAATTAAATTTGGTGATAATGACAATCTAGCTGCAATGATTACGCTGCTATTGGATGCACATATTCTTATTAATCTGACCGATATTGATGGCTTGTATGATAGAGACCCGAGAACCAATTCAGACGCAAGGTTTATTCCGATTGTATCATCTATTTCAAAAACAATAGAAAAACAGGCCACAGGCATTCCCGGTGCTTTAGGAACTGGAGGTATGTTAACCAAAATTATTGCTGCTAGAAAATTGACCTCTTCTGGTATTCCTATGGTCATCGCCAATGGCTTTAAAGAAAATATTTTGCTCAGACTTTTTCAACATGAGCCATTAGGAACTTTTTTTATTCCGAAAACTCAAAAATTGTGCTGTAAAAAACGCTGGATTGGATTTACGCTAAAACCTAAAGGTAAATTATTTATTGATGCAGGTGCTCAACAAGCCATTTTAAATGGAGGAAAAAGTCTTTTGCCTTCAGGTATTCTCCATATTGAAGGGGAATTTGATATGGGCGCACCAGTTGAGTTTAGTGTAGCCGATGGTCAAGTTATAGGTATTGGTCTTGTGAATTATAGTTCTCAAGAAATTGAAAAGATTAAAGGTTTAAAGTCCAGCGAAATTATTTCTGTTTTGGGGTCTAAACCCTATGATGAAATTGTTCATCGCGATAATTTAGTAATCATGGTAGATACATGAGAGTAAATCAAGAAACCTATAGCTTTTCAGATAAATAATTTCAAAAAAGAAATATGCACGATCCGATGTTGTTGGAAATCGAAAATCGAAAATCGAAAATCTGAAAATCTATATGAGTGATTCGATCGTTAAAAAAAAAGAGCATTTATATAAACTCATTGAAAATTATCAATCATTGGTTGTCGCTTTTTCAGGTGGTGTTGATAGCACGCTCATCCTCGCTCTTGCTCAGGAAATCTTAAAAGAAAAAGTGATTGCCGTAACCATCACTTCCCCATTACAAGCTCTTAAAGAACGTGAGCAAGCCATTTCTTTAGTACGTCATTTCAATGTATCATACGTCACAATAGATATCAATTTTTTAGCAGATGAATCCATTGTCCAAAATACAAAAACAAGATGTTATACATGTAAAAAACGTATGTTTAAAGAGATGAAAGCAATGGCAAAGTCTTTAGGCTTTAATGCTATTGTAGATGGTTCTAATGCAGATGATTTGAATGATACGCGTCCGGGATTGTTGGCTACAAAAGAAATGGAAATACGGTCTCCTTTTGTTGAATCTTACATAACGAAGTCAGATATTCGAAAAATTTCAAAAACCATGAACTTACCAACATGGAACAAACCCCCAATGGCGTGCTTAGCAACGAGAATTCCTTATTATCTTAAAATTACCCCCACGAAACTCCGACAAATTGAATCAGCAGAATCGGTATTAACCAGTTTGGGATTTGAGGGTTTTCGAGTAAGGCATTTTGATAAAATTGCAAAAATTGAAGTGTCGCCACAGGATATTGAACGGGTAGTTGATATGGAAATCAGAAAGATTCTTATTAATGAATTTAAAGCCATCGGTTTTTTATATATTACATTAGATATTGAAGGCTATCGGCAGGGAAGTATGAATATGTGATATGCTGCTATCTTACCCAAAGTTAATTATTGTTCGAACGAATTTTCATTGCCATGACTGCATCCGTGTACAGCAGGGAGAAGTGTGGGTAGGGCCAGAACCCCAAACCACTATTTTAAAAAGTTGTATATGTGTAGGATTTTATCATATAGATACGCATATCGGTGCAATTAGTCATATTACTGGGTTTAGCAAAACCAAAGCACATCACATTGAGGGTGCCTTGAATGCGATAGAACAAAATTATAAAAAATACCACATTGACCTTATAGACACACGATGTTTTATTATTGGTGGAACCACTCGGACTAAGCACATCATTGAAGATGTGTTTGAATTTCTACACAAACAGGAAATTCAATTTGAGCCTTTAGATATCCTTGGAAATTTTCATAGAAAACTCCATTTTAATCCTAAAACCGGAGTGATTCGGTTGTATAAAAAAGAAATCAACGAGGTAACCGAATTATCTCAAAAAAATGGTTCTTTAAAAAGCACATATCATAATTTTTTGGATAGTAAAAAACGACTCATCACAGGCGCAAGTCTTTTTTTTCGGAATTCAGCATTGTTGGATTTGCTTGTGAATCAGTTATTGCCAGAAGTGTTATCTAAAGGCTCA
>PDZT01000214.1 GCA_002753105.1 Deltaproteobacteria bacterium YD0425bin50
GGAACTGGGTATCCCGCGTTCCACCCTGCAGCACTGGCTTGAAAGGAAAGACTCAATCAATGCTGATCCTGAAGTGTTGAATTTTTTTGAGTCTTCAGCCGGTACTGCATTTCTACACCGGATGGTGTTGGGTGCACACTTTGTCATGACGCTGATGGGTACAAGCAGCGTCCGTCTTGTGTGCCAGTATTTAGAACTCACCGGTTTAGACCGGTTTGTCGCTTCGTCCTATAGACTTTCAGATAATTCATTTCACAAGGCTAGAGGGAGGAGATAATACATTTTAGTATATCTCCGACCGATAACGCCGTGAAATTATTTATCTGAAAGTCTATATAAGGTGTGTTTTAAAATGTCACTTCCCATATATCTCGGTATGTGAGTACGGCAGAGTCGGAGGAAATCATTGATATTGGGCAAGTCAACAAAGACCTGATTAAAATTGAGAAAACAATAGCCAAGGCAAAAGATACTCATAATCAATTCCTTGAGGAACTTGGGTTGTCTAAATTGCCTTGAAATCAGATGTCATTCACATTTTTCATAAATTGGGTGACATGCAATTGCGCTGTGCTCAATTGTCATCCGGTTATGCGGAGTGTTAAACCCACTGTGAACTATACTTTTTTTTCCATAACTAAACGCGCAAAATGCTCAAACGAACGATCGTAAGTTCGTTCAGCCTGTTTTGAAAAACAGCAGCCGGGGAGTTGGCGTTGTTTTAGATGATAAGCGATACAATCACAACACATCCCTTTTCGCGAACATGACTCGTAACTACATGTGCACCGTTGTAAATTTTTTTCCTGTTTGCATTCCATAAACTCACCTATTTCATAATTTTTTTTAAAAATCATATTGATACTATACCAGTTTATCTATTTTATCTTTGTTCATTTGTAAATATATAAATTTCCAATTTCTGATTCTTGAGTTACAAAATACACATTGATTATGATAAGGAAGTTATTTATAGCAACAATACATTGAGTAGAGACAAGAGACAAGGCATGCCTTGTCTCTACGGGGCTAGTTGTGATAAAATTATAACCAACATCGTTGATTTACACCCAATTAAGTGTGAAACGATCTGAAATTTTGAGGAAAAAATGCAATATTCTGAAGCAAAACAAGGCCGTATTTTTGTAATAAGACTCGAGCATGGTGAAGTGATTCATGAAACCATTGAAAAATTTGCAACGCAACATCAAATTTCTTCAGCCGCGCTGATCATTGTTGGTGCTGCAGACAAAGAGAGTCAATTAATTGTAGGTCCTAAAGACGCGGATGCCAAGCCTGTTATTCCGGTATCACTTATGATGGAACGGGTTCATGAAATATGTGGAACTGGAACGCTTTTTTTAGATGATCATGGCAAACCAATGTTGCACATGCATATTGCCTGTGGTAGTCAAGATAAAACCCTTGTGGGGTGTATTCGAAATGGCGTCAAGGTATGGCAGGTATTGGAAGTGATCCTTTATGAAATCCTCGATAGTACAGCCCGTAGATTACCTGATCCCAATACTGGATTTAAACTTCTTTGCCCGTAAGGAAAAACCATGGGAAGAATTATTGTGCAAGTTAAAATTACGAATTTATTTGATGAGGACAAATCGATAATATGCGCTATGTTTGTAGATACAGGTGCTGGAGCACTTATTCTGCCAAAAGCATGGAAACACAGACTTGGAAAATTTAAACGCTCAGAACCTGTAGAATTATTACTTGCGAATCATGATGTTATAAATGGTGAAGCATGTTGGCCTGTAGAAATTAAAATTGAAGGTTTCAGACCTGTTTCTAACGAGGTTATTTTCGTTGATATGAATTCCGAAAAAGATGGCGAATATGAGCCGTTATTAGGCTATGTAATTTTAGAACAAGCTCAGGCCGCTGTAGATATGCTTGGGCATCGATTGGTGCCAGTGAAATATATTGATATGAAATAGACATGAGCAAAACAAAAAAAGCAAATAGAAAAGGAATCCATGCCAGTGACTATGTTTGATTATATTTTTGATGAAGCAACCGTTGTTGATGGTAGCGGTAAAAAATCGTATTTTGCTGATGTAGGTATCACGGATGAAAAAATTCAGGCAATTGGAAATCTAAAAGACACTTCAGCGCGCCATCGTATTGATTGCAAAGATAAAATTTTGTGCCCGGGTTTTATAGATGTCCATAGCCATGCTGACGTAATTATTCATGATCCAAATCACCATAATATTCTTGAACCTTTACTCAGACAAGGAATTACGACTTTTGTGGGTGGAAACTGCGGGATGGGTCTTTCACCATTTTCAGATAAGTATCGAAAACAGGCTTTTCAGTACATTTCGGCATTTTTAGGAAAAAATGCCGAATCCTTTATCCACTGGAATACCATGGAACAATTCATGGAAATACTGTCAAGTCAGGGAATGGCCTTGAACTGCGGATTGCTTGTTCCTCATGGAGTGTTACGTATTGCAGTAAAAGGGCTTGAAAATTCAACAGCCACGCCTGATGATATTCAACAGATGGGAATACTGCTTGAACAAGGGTTAGATGCCGGAGCGCTTGGCATGAGTACAGGATTGATGTATTTTCCGGGGCTTGCTGCGGATGATGATGAATTACTATCACTTGCCAGCATCGTTTCTAAAAAATCAGGCGTATTCACAAGCCACCTTCGAAGTTACACCAATACCCTGCAACTGGCAATTGATGAATTGGTCAATATTAGTTTAAAAACAGGCGTTAAAGCACAGATTTCTCATCTGTTTTGGCTGCCTCATGTAAATCGTTTGGTCGATACGATTTCCAATTGGCTCGCCCGATTTGGAGCCAAAATCTATCAACGAGTAAAAATTCCCATACCTCTGGATAGAGCGCTGAACCAAAAGCTGGAACATCTGCAGATATTAATTCAACAGGGGATGCCTCTTGGAATGGATGTGATGCCAACCGGCACAGGATTTACGCATGCACTGGCATTTTTTCCGCCTTGGTCATTACAGGGAGATTATGAAGAAGTCCTTGAACGTTTCCGTAATAAAACTACACGGCGAAAAATATACAAGTCGATTATGCAGGGTCAATCCATTTGGCCGCATCGTCTTGAAGATACATGGTCGATGAATTTTTTTAAAATTATGGGGTTCCGTTCGATTTATCTGATGAGTGTGGTGAGTAGTAAAAATAAGCAATATGAAGGCAAACACATGGTACAGATTGGAAAAGAACGCAACCAACATCCTTTTGATGCCATTTGTGATTTGCTTCTTGAAGAAGAGGGTAGGGTACTCGTATTTGAAACGCCAACGTATCCGGGAGATGAATTTGTTGAGCGCAGTGTTTATGGTGCAATTCAGGATGCGAATACATCGATTGTGACGGATACCATTCTGCTTGGTTTTGGCAAACCCAGTCATTTGTTTTATGACTGCTTTCCCAAACTGTTGTCCAAATATGTACGAACTGAAAAACGCTTGTCATTAGAAGAAGCGATTCGTAAGTCCACATCTCTCCCAGCCCAGCAATTAGGGATCAAAGAACGTGGACGTATTAAGATAGGGTATAATGCTGATCTTGTACTGTTTAATCCCAAAACGATTTGCAGTCACAGCACACCACTTAAACCGGATGTGTTTCCTGAAGGGATTGATTATGTTTTTGTGAATGGAAAAGCTGTGGTGACTCCTGAAGGCTATTCTCCAAAACCATATGCAGGCAAACTCCTTACACGATGATCCTGTTTTAATGGGAAAAATGAATGAAAAATTATTATGAAATACTGGGTGTTCCTGAAAAGGCTTCTTTTGAACAGATCAAACAGGCTTACCGTACTCAAGCCAAACAATATCATCCAGATACACAGCATGGAGATAGTGATCAATTTCGTGAAGTAACCGAGGCGTATAAAGTGCTTTCAAGCTCAGACTCACGAAACGACTATGATAAAACGCTTTTGAATTTTAAGAAAAAACATGGTGCTTATCAGGATTATCTTGCAAATAGATATCCGGTTGAGGGTAAGCACATGTTTCGTATGATCAAGGAATTACTCCGTCAAGGCAACCTCACCCGCTTTAAAATTAAATATAAAAACCGTGTACTTTTAGACATCCCTTTTTCAATAAGTACTGCATTAATTATCGTTGGTGTTATTAAAGCGCCCATTACAATGCTCATTATGCATTTTGGAGTTACTAGTGTTTTTGAGATTGAAATTACCAACAAAATCATGGAGCGTTTTAAAAAAGCCGTGCAGCTTCATCAATCAGGTAACATTATTGATGCAGAAAAATCTTATATTCAAATAACTAAGACGAGCCAGTTTTTCGTGCCTGCTCATCTGAATTTAGGCATATTATACCGTCAACGCGGTGAAACCCAAAAAGCCATTGCGTGTTTTAAATTCGTTCTTGACGTTGCGCCATTTGGAGAGATAGGAGAGGCTGCAAATAAAAATCTCATGGAAATTCGGGGATATTAAGTGAAAGTCATTATGGATATTGAATAGGCTGATTCAACAGGCGTTGATCATCGTTGCGGCCACTTAAAATTATTATGTCTATATATCGTGTTATTCTTTTTGATATATGCATTATAATGTATTAATTCCCAAAATTTATAAAGGGGTGGCCGCAACGATGATCATGGCCGATATTCAGATGCCAGAGATGGATGGACCCTCTCATTTTGGACGTTAGAGTGCCGTTCCTTTAGCGGCGTTAAATGAAGAAAAATTTGAAATATGCTGCAATAAAAAATTTCACCCCAAGAATATCATCGGTGTGCATCGCACCAAGTCCTTGGCAGGTTGAAGATAAAGGGCTCGAATGAATAAACGACAAAGGAATAAATCCTGATGGCAATTAAAAAATCAGAATTATACAGTTCGCTTTGGGCAAGTTGTGATGAGTTGAGAGGCAGTATGGATGCGAGCCAGTACAAGGATTATGTATTGGTAATGCTGTTTATAAAATACATTAGCGACCGTTACGCCAATGTTCCGTATGCACCCATTAAAATTCCTGCCGGTGCTACATTTCAAGATATGGTTGCATTGAAAGGCAACTCCGATATTGGCGATTTAATCAACAAAAGAATTATTGAACCTATTGCCAATGCCAACAAACTTTCGGAAATGCCTGACTTCAACAATCCCGATAAATTGGGAAGCGGCACCGATATGGTTAAGAAACTAACGAATCTGATCGCCATTTTTGAAAATCCTGCATTGGACTTTAGAGGTAACCGTGCTGAAGGTGATGATATATTGGGCGATGCTTACGAATACCTGATGCGTCATTTTGCCACTGAAAGCGGGAAAAGCAAAGGACAATTTTATACTCCTGCCGAGGTGAGCCGTGTCATGGCAAAAATTATCGGCATCAATGCGCAAAATACCACTTCCGAAACTTCCGTTTATGACCCAACTTGCGGGAGCGGTTCGCTGCTCTTAAAGGTTGCCGACGAAGCTGAAAAACTGGTTTCTGTTTTTGGACAGGAAAACGATAGCGCAACGGCTGTTATCCACCAAACTGGATACCATTCCTACAACTGCACCTTCTCCATTCACGTAGGCGTTGTGAATGTCTTCATTACTTGGCAGTTGCACCTTTAAGGGAGTGATGTGTTTTTTTTCGTTCATAAAATAGCTTTACACTAATTTTTTGCTTTTGTCTAGACATTTTTTCAAGTAGGGCTGAGTAGTTACAAAATTTCTCAATCTCCTGTGATAAATGAAAATGAAGTAAAACTTTCTTTTACAGTAGAGGACACCGGAATAGGAATAACACAAGAACAAATTGAAAAACTGTTTCAATCATTTTCTCAGGCTGACAGTTCTATGACTCGCAAATATGGAGGAACCGGGTTAGGCTTGACTATATCAAAGCATATTGTAGAAATGATGCGTGGCGAAATACATGTAAAAAGCGATTTCGGAAAAGGTACTACATTTCATTTTACAGCATGTTTTCAACTATCTGAAAAAAGTTATGAATCGCTGCAAATTCTTCCTGACAATTTGAAAGGATTGCGTGCTTTGGTTGTGGATGATAATGCTGCTGCCCGGGAAATAATAAGTGAAACCCTTTATTCTTTCCGCTTTGATGTTACGCGGGTTTCATCCGGTAGAGAAGCGATTATTGAACTTGAAAAATCTGTAAAAGATGCCCCCTTTAGACTCGTTATAATGGATTGGAAAATGCCTGAATTAAATGGTATCGAAGCAACCCAGCACATAAAAAGCAATCCGCTTTTTTCAAATCTCCCCCATATTTTGATGGTAACTGCTTACGATCAGGAAAATATAGTAACCCAAGCCCAACAGGTTGGCATTGCAGGCTTTTTAACAAAACCTGTCAATCGTTCATTATTGTTTGATGCCATCTTAAAAATATTTTGCAAGGATATTTCTTCTCAAAAACAAAATTATCAAACCGATCTACTGCATGAGAACATAAAAGAACTGAAAAATATTCAGGGCGCACGGATACTGCTTGTTGAGGACAATGAAATCAATCGGCAGATCGTTCGTGAAATACTTGAACTGTACGAATTTTATATTTTTACTGCCAATAATGGTTATGAAGCTGTTTCATTGATAAATGATGTTCATCCCAATAAACCCTATGATGCGATCCTTATGGATTTGCAGATGCCTGAAATGGATGGCTATGAAGCTACAAAAAGGATTCGAACTAAATACAGCAAAGAAGAACTGCCAATCATTGCGTTGACCGCTCATGCAATGATAACCGAGAAAGAACGATGTTTTGAAATTGGCGTAAATGATTATGTAACTAAACCCATTGATCCGAAAAAATTATTCGAGGCATTGATTCACTGCGTGAAACCGGGTGAAAGGATTTTACCCCAATCGTTAAACAGGCATGATAACGAAGATGTCACATTTCCTGATCATTTAGCGGGTATTGATATGGGTGCAGATACTCTCATCTCCCATTTTTTTAAACTCCATAAGTCGGTAAGGGATCAGGTATTTTACTTTTTAAAAAAAAATTGTTATTCAATTCTCGAGCATTTTTACTAGT
>PDZT01000215.1 GCA_002753105.1 Deltaproteobacteria bacterium YD0425bin50
GACTTATTTGTCTGTCGTTAACGCCAGATAAAGTGGATCAGCTAGGGTTACCCATGATGGTAGATAATAATACTTCTGCATTTCAAACTGGATTTACAGTGTCAATTGAAGCTCGTCATGGGGTAACTACAGGAATTTCAGCAGCCGATAGAGCCACTACAATTCTTACAGCAATTAAAGATGATGCAAAACCGTGGGATTTAGTTCGACCGGGGCATATATTTCCACTTCGAGCCAAAAGGGGCGGTGTCATTGTTCGTACTGGACAGACAGAAGGTTCAGTAGATTTGGCCAGACTTGCGGGACTTAAACCTTTCGGGGTAATATGTGAGATCATGGATGAAGATGGTACAATGGCAAGAATGCCTTCGTTACAAAAATTCAGTGAAGAACACCATCTTGGGATATGTACCATAGCGGATTTGATTGAATATCGCATGCGAACTGAGTCTTTTGTACAAAAAGCAGCAGAAACCATCATTCCAACTGGGTTTGCAGGTGATTTTAAAATCGTTGTGTATAAAAATGATGTGGATAATTACCTGCATATTGCTATGATCAAAGGAGTTATTGATCCCAATAAACCTTTGTTGGTTCGCGTCCATTCTGAATGCCTGACCGGTGATATTTTTGGTTCTTTGCGCTGTGACTGCGGGGAACAATTACATCGGTCCATGATGATGATGGAAAAAGAAGGCGCTGGAGTCTTGTTGTATATTCGTCAGGAGGGTAGGGGAATAGGATTGGTAAATAAACTCAAGGCATATGCACTTCAGGATAAAGGGTTGGATACTGTAGAAGCGAATAAAGAACTGGGTTTTTTACCAGATTTGCGAAATTATGGTTTAGGCGCACAAATATTAAGAGACCTCGGTGTACGCAAAATGCGTCTGATTACGAATAATCCGAAAAAACTTGTTGGCCTTCAAGGGTATGGGTTAAGTATTGTTGAACAGATCAAAATTGAAGTTGAACCCAATCCACATAATAAAGGTTATTTAGAGTGTAAACAATTAAAAATGGGCCACATGCTGAATTTAGTTTAAAGTATCACATGAAAGGAAAAAACAACTATGCCGAATATTATCGAAGCCAAATTATCTGCTGAAGGAAAACGTTTTGCACTGATTGTAAGCCGGTTTAATGATTTTATATCCGACAGGCTTGTTGGAGGAGCGGTAGATGCACTGGTTCGCAGTGGCGCAAAAGATGAAGATATTGATATCATCAAGGTTCCGGGATCATTTGAAATTCCGCTTCTGGCAAAAAAAGCAGCAGAAAAAGGAAAATATGATGCTATTATCTGTCTTGGAGCTGTGATTCGAGGATCAACACCGCATTTTGATTACATTTCTGCAGAGGTTTCCAAAGGGATTGCTACTGTAAGTTTGCAGCACAGCGTCCCAGTCATTTTTGGTGTTCTGACCACGGATACCATTGAACAAGCTATTGAACGGGCAGGGACAAAAGCAGGTAATAAAGGCTTTAGTGCGGCTATTTCTGCGATAGAAATGGCGAATCTCATGAGTATGATGAACCGTGAATAATCGGATGCGTAACCGAACTAAAGCAAGAGAATTGGCCATGCAGGCCCTTTTCTATCTGGATATACTTAAAGAAGATGGAGAATCAGATACGGTTAAACTGGATCGTTTTTGTATACATCATCAACCCGATGAAAAAGCGATATATGATTTTTTTATCATGTTGGTTAACGGTGTATTAGATAACAACACGAAAATTGATTCTTTCATTGAAGGCCATTCACAACACTGGAAAATCAGTCGGATGTCACCTGTTGACCGCAATGTTATTCGCGTCTCTATATATGAAATGTTGTATTGTAATAAAACTCCTGTTGAAGTAGTCATTAATGAAGCAATCGAAATTGGTAAAAAATATGGTACGGACGATTCAGGTGGATTTATTAATGGTGTATTAGATAGTATTCATATGGAGTTGGATAAAAAAAAATCAATCGATAGTCCTAAATAAGGAGATTTGAAATGGAACCCAAAAAAATACTTTTACATGACGATGAATTACCCAAACAATGGTATAATATTTCAGCAGATATTAAAATGAATCCCCCATTGGGACCAGATGGAAAGCCCATCAGCCCGGAATCTCTTGCACCAGTATTCCCAATGAATTTAATTGAACAGGAAGTCAGCACTCAACGATGGATTGATATTCCAGATGAAGTTAAAAAAGTGTTGCTTATGTGGCGGCCTACACCCTTAGTAAGAGCGTATCAGTTAGAAAAAGCATTAGGAACACCTGCAAAAATTTTCTTTAAAAATGAAAGTGTAAGTCCACCGGGTAGTCATAAGCCTAATACTGCTGTACCTCAGGCATATTACAATAAAATTTTTGGTATTAAACGAATCGTCACAGAAACGGGCGCGGGTCAATGGGGAAGTGCGCTATCTTTTGCGTGTTCACAATTTGGGCTTGAGTGTAAAATTTTTATGGTTCGGGTGAGTTTTGATCAAAAACCCTATCGAAAATCATTAATGAACGTATGGGGTGGCAAATGTATTGCTAGCCCCAGTAATGAAACTAAGACTGGACGGGATGTTCTGGAAAAAGACCCAAATTGCCCGGGAAGCCTTGGCATTGCTATTAGTGAAGCCATTGAAGCAACCATCAGTGATACAACGGGAAGCACTAGATATTCGTTAGGCAGCGTGTTAAATCATGTATTGTTGCATCAAACCATCATTGGTCTTGAAGCTAAAAAACAATTAGAAATAATTGGAGAATATCCTGATGTGATTATTGGATGCGCAGGTGGCGGCAGTAATTTTGCCGGTCTTGCCTTTCCGTTTGTGCTGGATAAAGTCAATGGAAAACAAATTGCTATTTATCCTGTAGAACCTCAAGGCTGTCCAACCCTGACAAAAGGCCCATTTGTTTATGATCATGGTGATACGGCTGGTTATACTCCATTATTACCGATGTTTAGTTTAGGTCATACCTTTATGCCTCCCCCATTTCATGCAGGCGGATTGCGTTATCATGGTATGGCACCAACAGTAAGTCAATTGGCAGATGAAGGACTTATTCACCCATTGGCTGTATCTCAGTTAGATGCATATGAAGCCGGAATACTGGCTGCACGTACTGAAGGTATTATTCCGGCTCCTGAAACAAATCATGCTATTGCTGCTGTCATTGCAGAGGCCCAAAAAGCAAAAGAAGAAGGTAAAGCTAAAACGATTTTGTTTAACTGGAGCGGACATGGATTTTTGGATTTGGCTGCATATGATAAGTATTTTTCAAAAGAACTCAAAAATGTTCTTATGTCCGAGTCAGAGCTTTTAGCTGCAACCAAAATTTGTGAATCCTATCCTAAGCCTTTACGGTTGAAAAATAGATAATAGCTTTTCATTTTTATACAAAACAGTAATCGCTATTTTATTTAACCTGTCCCATCCTTACATGATATATAACTGTATCAATATTGAGGATGGGATATTGACAAAAAATAAATAAATTTTATCTTTTTATAAAAGATACCACCTACTATATATAGGGGATATGGCGATGACTTTAAAATTCAAATGGTTTTTAATTTTCCTCTGTTTAGGATGTATAACCATTGCTTTACAAACTCATTATGTAACTTTACGTTATGGAACTCGAACCCCTATACCGGGGTGTCCATGGTGTGAAGAAGGACCAAATCAAGATGATGTGATCTATGTACCTATTAATCAAAGTGTAATGCGTCTTTTTTCTCCAGCCGATCCGGATTTTTTAGCTGATCTTTTATGGCTAAGAACAGCCTATTATTTTGGCCAACACGTTTTAACTGATCGTCAATATCCCTATTTATTACATTTATTGGATTTAATTACTGATTTAGCTCCAAAATGGTTATTCCCATACATTTTTGGCGCATTAGTTTTACCGCTTGAGGTTGAGGCTGTTGATGAAGGCATTTATTTGATAGACAAAGGACTTCAACATCATCCAAATGAATGGCAGCTTTGGTTTTTTAAAGGGTATTTTTTATGGCAAGTAAAACATGATCATTTACATGCTGCTGAAATGTTAAAAATTGCATCCACCTTGAAAAATGCACCATCGTATTTAGCCAATTTAGCCGCAACAGTTGCGACCAAATCAGGCCAGAAGGAACTCACCATACGATTTTTAAATGAGGCTTTAAAGAACACAACAGATCCATTACAACGTCAGATGTTTATTAATAAAATAAAAAAAATCATGGAGGAAAACTTATAATGGGCTTACTATGGGACAATGTGAGTTTTTCAGTACGTGAAGGGTTTTGGATGAGAAGCAAAACCATTTTAAAAAGTATTCAATTGGAAGTACCCAGCGGAAAAGTTCTTGGTCTGATTGGTCCAAATGGTGCAGGTAAAACCACTACGATTAAATTGGGCGCAGGCCTTGTAGAACCTGATACAGGAAAAGTCGTATTGAATGGAAGAAATGTTATACTTCCAGATGTCCGAAAATTATTGGGGTTCCTTACAGAAACTCAATATATTTATCCTTATCTATATTTAGAAGAATGGTTAATGATGTTGGGATCCCTTTCTGGACTAACTGCTAACCGTTTAAAAAAAAGAGTGGATACAGTTCTAGCACAAGTCGAGTTAACAGAACAAACCCGTCAGAAAATGGGAACCCTTTCAAAAGGTCAGACACAACGCGCTGGTTTAGCTCAGGCATTACTCCATGAACCTGAAGTCCTGCTTTTGGACGAACCGATGAGTGGTCTCGATCCGTATTGGCGGTTTCAAATGCAGAATATCATTTTAGATTGTAAACAAAAAGGGATGACGATTCTGTTTAGTTCTCATATATTAGATGACGTGGAAAGACTTTCTGATAGCATTGTATTGATTCAGGGTGGTCAGGTTCAATGGCAAGGTAGTTTAAAAGAGATGAACCGTAAAATAAATTACTATGAGGTCGTTTGTGATACCGATCATGTAGATATTTTAAAACCATTTGCAATCCAAGGAAAAGTTGAAAAACAACCCGATGGTTCATATGAGTTTAACATGTCTTGTGATCAGAAAGATGCTTTTTTACATAGCGTAATTTCATCTCAAATTTATCTTCAAACATTAAAACCAGTACATGAAGGCCTTAAAGACATATTATTTGGAAGTAATCTGCAACGTGTTTTAACGAGTTCATAAAGAGGGTAAGGATGAATATTCAACTATGGGCAATTGCATTAAATGTGTGGCGTGAATCTGTACGTGATCGTGTTTTGCACGTCTTGATCGGTTCAGGTATCTTTTTTATGGGCTTGTCACTAATTATGGGTCAAATGGCAGTAGGAGGCATGGAGCGGGTTATTCAAAGCATGTGTTTTTGGGTTATGGGAATATGGGGATTGATAGCAGTGATATATATTGGATCACGAATTGTTAAACAGGAAATTAAACAGAAAACTGTGTATTTAATTCTCTCAAGACCCTTAAACCGAATAACCTTTTTAATGGGAAAATATCTTGGCGTTTGTCTTGTCTTATGTTCACTCCATCTCGTATTGCTGCTTGTATGTACTATTTTGTTTATGTCGAAAGGCATTCAAATCGATGGCATTTATTTTACAGCGATGTTTTTTATATTAATTGAATGGGTTCTATTAGCCTCGTTTAGTTTGTTTTTTGCAGCATTTACATCACCCATTTTACATAATTTTTTTCTCGTAGGTGTATCATTTTTAGGTCATTGGAGCAATGACCTACGCATTTTTTCAGAAAAATCAACAAATGATTTATTGAAGGTATTTTTAAAAACCATTTATTATATCTTACCGAATTTAGAAAGTATCAATTTTAAAGCAGCAGCGATGTACCATACGGCGTTACCAGTATCCATATTGGTTGAAGGATTCATTGTGTTTTTATTATGGCTATGTACCATGTTAATTGCTTCAAATTTAATTTTTTTCCGGAGAAAAGTCGTATAGGAAGCCTCTGATTCAGACTATTGACGAACTAAAAATGAAAGTGTACTGTTAGTTAATTGAAGTGTTCTATTTGATAAAACATATGTAGTCTTGCTTTTCGTCTCATGATAATTCAAACAGGAAATATGAATGATTCTAATTATTGATTTTGGTTCACAATATAATTTGTTAATTGCCCGTCGTGTTCGAGAACATAAAGTGTTTTGCCATATTGAACCCCCTACTGTGTCAATAGATCACATTCGTGAGCTCAAGCCTAAAGGAATTATTCTTTCAGGCGGTCCGGCAAGTATCTATGATGATATGAGTCCTAAAATCGATCCTCAGATATTTGAACTGAACATTCCTGTTTTGGGCATATGTTATGGGATGCAGTATATGGTTCATGCTCTTGGCGGTCATGTAAAAAAAGCACAAAAACGGGAATATGGATTTGCTCAATTAGCCATATCCAATTCACGTCATTTTTTTGAAGGTATTGAGTTAAATACAACCGTTTGGATGAGTCATGGAGACACAATTGATCAACTCCCTAACCATTTTCAGATAACCGCATCAACAGTAAATACAACTGCGGCGGCTATTTCACATATTGAAAAGTCCATCTATGGGGTTCAATTTCACCCGGAAGTGGATCATACGCCCTTAGGCAAACACATGTTGGAAAATTTTATTTTTCAGATTTGTCAATGTGAACAATCTTGGACGATGAATATATTTATTCAGCAATCCATAGAACAAATTCAACATACAGTAGGGGATAAGCATGTTATCCTTGGTTTAAGTGGTGGTATTGATTCAACTGTAACGGCAGTCTTGCTTCATCGGGCGCTTGGTGCGCAATTGACATGTATTTTTATTGATAATGGACTTCTTCGTCAAAATGAAGGCAGCCAATTACAAAAAACTTTTTCAGAGCATTTAAACTTAACTATCCGATATAAAGATGCTTCTGAAGAATTTTTACAAGCGCTGCAGGGTATCACTGATCCAGAACAAAAACGGAAAATAATTGGAAAAAAATTTATTGAAGTGTTTGAACAAGAGGCTGAAACG
>PDZT01000216.1 GCA_002753105.1 Deltaproteobacteria bacterium YD0425bin50
CTGTGGCTAAATCACTAGAAAGTTATTATGAATTCAAATACTGGCCTCCTTTTAGGTCTGGAATTTACACCATGTCACTAGGTGCTGCAGTAAATAATCATTACAAAGTACTACCAAATAAAATATTTGAAATTAATGATAAGCAATGTCTTATCAATAAATTGGATATTTCGAAAACGACTCCTTTAGATGGTATTTCTCCGCTAACCGTCAATTTCAATGTAACACCCAATTTTGGCACGCCTCCTTATACATATCAATGGAACTTTGGAGACCCTGATGGCAATACAAGCGACAAAGCAGCCCCAACATTTCAATATACAGGCACAAATGTATATCAAGCTTCTGTTACAGTTACCGATTCCAATCATCTTGTTGCAGAAAAGAAAATAACTATTACAGTTGCAGAAACATTGAATGTTTCACCAACAGTTGTTTCATTATTTGGAGAGACTCAAACAATTACGATTACTGGCGGTACTCCACCATATTCGGTAAGTTCTACCAATCCAGCGGCCGCTTATGCGATTTTAAGTGATTCGAAAACGGTTACGATAGTCCGTGTAAAAGAAGGTAAAACAACCATCATGGTAGTAGATAGCAAATTAAAATCCGCAAAAGTTGATGTTACGGTATGTGATAGATTAAATGCTTCACCATCAACTGTCTTTTTAAGTCAAGGTGAATCCAAAGACATTATTATTAGTGGTGGCGGAGAACCTTATACGGTTCTTTCAATGAATCCCGCGATTGCAACAGCCACTATTAATGCAAATAGATTAACTATTACATGTCAGAAATCTCCAGAAATTACCCAAATTCAAGTTACAGATATATTTAATAATAAAGTATCCGTTGATGTTAATAAATACAATACATCTGATGCGATTGTAACGGATAACTTAACAGAACTTATATGGCAAAAATATGATGATAATACACGTCGAAATTGGACTGAAGCTAAACACTATTGTGAATCAATTAATAGTGGAGGTTATACTGATTGGCGATTACCTAAAGTTGAAGAATTACGGTCAATTATCAATTTTGAGAAAATTCAGCCTGCAACAGATACCGATTTTATGAGTAAAAATGGAGATTCTGTTGTTAACTGTCAAAGCGCTTTTTATTGGACTGAGACGACATATTCAGGTAATCAAGACAAAGCTTGGTATGTGAATTTCCAATTTGGAAATATTTTTTATCAGGATAAAAATGAGTTGAACTTTGTGAGATGTGTACGATTACAATCCCCATCCATATCCTATAATCCAAATGAACATATCATTAGCAATACCGAACATACTACAATAGATACGTTTAATAAATTAATCTGGGAGGGTGCAGCTCAAACCGAAGGGTTTATGAATTTTGAAACTGCCAAGAATTATTGTAGCAATCTTGTACTTGATGGATATGATGATTGGCGTTGCCCATCCATTCATGAATTACAAAATTTAATCGATTACTCAACATATAATCCAGCCAATAGAACTGAATTAGGCCTTAAATCTGGCCTATATTGGTCATCAAGTATCTTTGCAGGAGAAACACAATTAGACTGGATAGTTGACTTTACATCAGGTAGTACCCGAATGGAAAACGTATTAGAGTCTGGCAAATATATACGTTGTGTTCGTGATGCCTCTGCGATGTCAACAACAAACTGTGCTACTATGGATACCAATTTTTCTGTTGATCTTCCATGTGTACGCGTAGGCAATACGAATTTTCATTATGTTCTAAATAAATACTATAACCCTTCTGAAACAACAGGGTATTATTGGATGCTTGGGGATATATTTGAAAGCACTGTTTCTGATAATTGTGCAATTTTTGATATTACCGATACCAAGCAACCCATTCTTATACCGTGTGTTACTGCAGGCGATGGATTGTATTATCGCGTAACGTTGATTAAATATGAAAATTCGTTGGACACTACAGGTTCATATTGGAAATTAGCTAATATTATTCTGATGCAATAAAACGTATGACTATTTTATGCTATGAACATTAAAAAAATAGGGACTTGAGAGCAAGTCCTTATTTTTTTCCATAAGAGCCTATACATAAAACATAGGATCGCAAAAGGGTTGCTGGAATATAAGGAGAAAATGATGAAGCGATCGTTGAGTATTGCAAAAAAAATATGGTTAAGTTTACTTATTTTAATCGTAGGTTATTTTTGTTCTATGGTTTTTGGCTTTTATTTAGGTAGTCAATCTGAGTTAAGGTTAGAAAATGTTTCTCAATATTTATTTCCTGCAACGATGCACAGTCAAGCTGCTCTTGCTGCATTTAAAGAACAGATAAAATTATACAATGACGCTGTTATACTAGGGGATGGTGAAATTCTAAAACAAGCAAAAATAAAATCTGATGAAGCAAAAGTGTCCCTTCAATCCATTATTGAATTAGAAGGATTAAAAGAACAAATGATTGACAATGCAAGTTCGATACTAGATAAACTTGTAGATTTTAGTTATAATGCAAATATTGTCTATACCGTTTTAAGTACAGGTGAAGGAAATGAAAAATCTCCTGAAGTTGACTATCAACAGAAGGCACAGCAACTCAATAAGGAAACTGAACAGTTGTTAAAACAATTAAGTGATATCAAACAACAGCTTTCTGATCAACTGCATGATGAGTTGGCATCTGTAAGCCGCGTAACACGAAATCAACGATACTTAAACCTGTATATCTTTTTTATAGTCGTTGGTGTTGCAGTAGGGTTTGTGTACGTAATTATCCGTCGATCCATAACAAAACCCTTACAAAATACAGTACATATGGTTAAAGATATTGCAGAAGGTGATGGTGATTTAACAAAACGCTTACATGCACCGTCACGGGATGAAGTTGGTGAACTATCCGAAGGATTCAATACTTTTGTTGATAAACTACAGATAATGATTAAAGATGTTGCTGGAAATGCAGACACCTTAAATATTTCTTCAAAAGATTTATCTGAACTTTCAAAACTCATGGCTCAAAATGCTTCGCAAATGTCTGAAAAATCAGAAACAGTTGCTAGTGCTGTCGAAGAAATGAATCATAATATGTCTTCTATAGCATCCGCTATGGAGGAAGCTTCAAGCAATACCAATGTTGTGGCTTCTGCCGCAGAGCAAATGTCTGCAACCATCAATGAAATATCTGGCAATACTGAAAAAGCAAGAACAATTACTGAAAATGCTGTGAATCAATCGAGAAGTGCATCTGAGCGTGTTCAGGAATTGGGTGGTGCAGCTCAGGAAATTGGTGATGTAACTGAAACTATTACTAAAATTTCATATCAGACCAACCTGCTTGCCTTAAATGCAACAATTGAAGCTGCTCGTGCTGGAGATGCAGGAAAAGGGTTTGCTGTGGTCGCAACAGAAATTAAAGAATTATCCAAACAAACTGCAGAAGCAACAAATGATATTAAAAAACGGATTGATGCAATTCAAAAATCCACATCGGTAACGGTTGAAGATATGAAACAGATCGCTCAGGTCATTCATGATGTCAACAGCATTGTATCCACTATTGCTGCTGCTGTTGAAGAACAATCGGTGACCACTTCAGAAATTGCAAAAAATGTTGTTCAGGTTTCAGATGGTATCAATGAAGTTACATCAAAAGTATCCCATAGTTCGAATGTTATTGCCCAAATAACAGGAGAAATATCGGAAGTGAATATCTCGGCAGGTGAAATATCTAATAGTTGCTCACAGATGAATATTAATATTGAAGAACTCTCGAATCTAGCGGTAACCTTAACCAATATGGTTAGAAAATTTAAAATATAATTATGGTGTTGATCATTCTTGCTGTCCCCTTTTCTCCTTTCCTGTGAGAGAAAGAAGTGCTGACGCAACAATGATCACGCTATGTCTTTTCTAACAAATAACAGCCTCGATTCTCAACTTGAAAAAAGTTTATATCTTATTCCCTACAGCGTCGTTATGCCCTACAGTCAATACCTAATATAAATTATTGCCAATAAATTATTACCAATAAACTATTTGAAATTAATATATTTTATGATAGAGAGATCGCAGAAAATTTTCATAGATAATTAGGAGAGTATAATGAAGCGATCATTAAGTATTGCAAAAAAAATATGGTTAAGTTTATTCATTTTAATTATAGGTTATTTTTGTTCTATGGTTTTTGGTTTTTATTTAGGCAGTCAATCTGAGTTAAAGTTAGAAATTGTAGCTGAATATTTATTTCCGGCAACTATGTACAGTCAAGAAGCACTTGTAGCATATAAAGAACAGATTAAGTTATACAATGATGCTGTTATGATAGGGGAGGCTGAGATTCTGAAACAAGCAAAAATAAAAGCTGATGAAACCAAAGCATCCCTCCAATACATTATTGATTTAGAAGGATTAAAAGAGCAGATTATTGAAAATATAACGATAATATTAGACAAACTTATAGATTTTAGTAATAATGCAAATAGTGTGTATTCGGAGTTAACCCGAGCGCCTGTAACTGAAACTTCTTCAGAAGTTGATTATCAACAAAAAGCAATGCAACTGAATAATGAAACAAAACAATTGTTAAAAGAATTAACGAACACGAAACAACTTCTTTCTGACCAACTGCGTGATGAATTGTTGTCTGTAAGTAATAATACAAAAAATCAACGATATTTAAACTTGTATATGTTTTTTATTGTAGTTAGTCTTGCAGTGGGTTTTGTGTATCTTATTATCCGTCGTTCTATAACACAACCCCTGCAAAATACTGTAAAAATGGTTCAAGATATTGCTGAAGGTGAGGGAGATTTAACAAAACGACTACATGCACCAACTCAAGATGAAGTGGGAGAATTATCCGAAGGTTTTAATACATTTGTTAATAAGTTACAGGCAATGATCAAAGATATTGCTGGAAATGCTGATACCTTAAATATTTCTTCAAATGATTTAGCTGAGCTTTCAAAACTCATGGCACAAAACGCTTCGCAAATGTCTGAGAAATCAGAAACAGTAGCAAATGCAGTTGAAGAAATGAACAACAATATGTCATCTATAGCATCTGCAATGGAAGAAGCTGTAAGTAATACCAATGTTGTAGCGTCAGCCGCAGAACAAATGTCTGCAACAATCAATGAAATATCTGGAAATGCTGAAAAAGCAAGATCAATTACTGAAAATGCGGTGAATCAGTCGAAAAGTGCATCTGAACGTGTTCAGGAATTGGGTGGCGCAGCTCAGGAAATTGGTGATGTAACTGAAACAATTACCAAAATTTCGTATCAGACTAACCTGCTTGCCTTAAATGCAACCATTGAAGCTGCACGCGCTGGAGATGCAGGAAAAGGGTTTGCTGTGGTCGCAACAGAAATTAAAGAATTATCCAAGCAAACTGCTGAAGCAACAAATGATATTAAAAAACGGATTGATTCAATTCAAAAATCCACATCTGTAACGGTTGAAGATATGAAACAGATCGCTCAGGTCATTCATGATGTCAACAGCATTGTATCCACTATTGCTGCCGCTGTTGAAGAACAATCGGTGACCACTTCAGAAATCGCAAAAAATGTTGTTCAGGTTTCAGATGGTATCAATGAAGTTACGTCAAAAGTATCTCACAGTTCCAATGTTATTGGTCAAATTACTGGCGAAATATCTGAAGTGAATATCTCTGCAGGTGAAATATCGAATAGCTGTTCACAAATGAACATTAATATTGAAGAACTCTCAAATCTATCAGTAACCTTAACCAAAATGGTTAGAAAATTTAAAATATAATTTCATGCTCGACTCACAAATTGATGAATGTATTCAGATATGGAAAAAGCATTATCCAACTTGGAAAGCACCTATTTTGGAGTTGCTATCCAAGCGAGGTAAAACCCCTTTTGAAATACTGATCGCCACAATTTTATCCCTTCGTACAAAAGATGAAGTTACTGCCAAATCTGCAGAACGCTTGTTTTCTCATGCAAATACTGTGGATGAAATGCAGCAACTTGATATTAACAAAATTGAAGAACTCATTTATCCTGTTGGATTTTATCATACTAAAGCGACTCGGATTAAACAAATTACTGAGATACTCATTGAAAAATACGATAAGAAAGTTCCAGATACCCTCGATGCTTTATTAGAATTTCCCGGCATAGGCAGAAAAACAGCCAATCTTGTATTAAGTGAATGTTTTGGTAAAGATGCGATTTGTGTGGATACGCATGTCCATAAAATAAGCAATCGTCTCGGCTGGGTTCAAACCAAAAATCCAAAACAAACTGAATTCGCTTTAATCCAAAAACTCCCCAAAATATATTGGAATGATATCAATGAACTGATGGTTGCTTTTGGACAGACCCTATGTAAACCCATATCACCTTGGTGTGGTCAATGTCCAATTGAACATTATTGTCCAAAAATTGGTGTTACAAAACATCGATAAATCAAGGAGGCATTATTGAACAGCCCTTTAAAAATAATATCATGGAATGTCAACGGATTGCGTGCAGCAATACAAAAAAATCTTTTTCAATCTGTTGCTGAATTAGATGCTGATATTATCGCCCTTCAAGAAACAAAATTACAGGAACATCACCTAACAGAAGAGATTAAAGACATATATGGCTATGAATCCTTCTGGGCGTATTCAACTGAAAAAAAAGGATACAGCGGCGTTGCGATTTATAGCCGTAAACATCCCTTGGATGTATCTTATGGTATAGGCATACCTGAATTTGACAATGAAGGACGGATTATACAGCTTGATTTTGGAAAATGGATTTTTTTTAATATTTATTTTCCAAATGGTCAAAAAAATGAAGAGCGTCTTCAATACAAGCTAAATTTTTATGCTGAATTTTTTAAGTATGCAGATACCTTAAAAAAAAATGGTCAATCCATCATTATTGCTGGTGATTTTAATACCGCTCATGAAGCAATTGATCTTAAAAATCCAAAAGCCAATGAGAATTATTCTGGATTTTTACGTATTGAACGGGACTGGCTTGACCGTATTATTGAGCAAGGTTATGTAG
>PDZT01000217.1 GCA_002753105.1 Deltaproteobacteria bacterium YD0425bin50
AATACCAAGGGCCAAGTATTTAAAACCCATATAGCAACTCCTTCAAGGTTAATTTTATTGCTTTCCCACAATGCATTTCTGCCATCCCATAAGTAAAGACCTAAATGAACTCCATTGGCATTTTCTTCCTTAAATGGATCTGTAACAGGGATAGAAGGCAACCGTACATCTGCTTTATATTGATAAACATTCAAATCAACCGATGACCGATGATCCATCAGGCATGTTTTCAATAAACTTTGTTCCACCGATTGCATTTACCCATGTGTTGCGTTTATGGATCTGTAACAGGGATAGAAGGCAACCGTACATCTGCTTTATATTGATAAACATTCAAATCAACCGATGATCCATCAGGCATGTTTTCAATAAACTTTGTTCCACCGATTGCATTTACCCATGTGTTGCGTTTATGTGGATTAGCTGTAACTTCTCCATAATTTACAAATGATTCGAGCAGTACATCATCATCAGAACAAGGACAATTCGATCCACCACCGGGATTACATTCAGCCGATACAATATATCCTTCCATATTTTTTGAAGTATGAACAATATTAAATCCTTCAAGTCCATATATAGATTGGATAAAAAGAAAATAAATACAAATACAACTTATTGATAATTTTATCATTTTTTTTGTCATAACTCATCCTCCTTAAAAAAAAGGTAACTACTCAGCCATAGTAAAAAAATGTCTAGACAAAAGCAATAATATAGTGAGCTTCTTGCAAAATTGATCTGCAATGTTTGTAAAAAAGTTTAATTTCTTTATGCCAAACAAAAATTTTGATGAAAAACTTTTGTTAGACCTATTTTCCTAAAAAAACTAAAAAAAATATCATGTGATTATCATTTTTTAGGCATAGTTGTCCTTTTAAATAAATACATGCTTTTTATATGCTTATTTATAATATTTTTAAGTAACTAATTTAAATAATTGATCCGCTGTTAATGCTAAAATGCCAAACATTAAATGCGCCATCACCTTTAAATGTCCTCTAACCCTTACCATCCTGCCCCCAAATTCTTCTTTTAATCGAGCATTCACTCGTTCAACTGTAGTCCTTTCATTATATCTAATCTCTTGAGGGTATTTAAAATTTAATATATTCCGTCTCCTTTCTTCTTCAAGAAGTTCTTCTTTTAGGCTCTTATTCCGTCTTGGATTTACATCAATTATAGGCACATGACCTAATAATTCACTTTGCCTCCGGATAATAGGAGAGTCATAGGCCGCATCCATTAAATCATACAGATTCACAACCCGTTTCTTATTCATTTCCAATAATGGAATAGCCGCTTGACTGTCGTGTAACGAAGCAGACGTCAAAATGCAGCTTATTGGAAATTGTCCATCTCCTGCGCTTATATGAAATTTATAGCCTACCCAGCTTTCTTTAAATCCTTTACTGTTCTTCTTTGTTCCCGTATCACATCCTGTCGGCAGTTCTTCTAACATCTCAGCCAGATTCATCGTACATTGCTTTTCTAACCGGGTTGGCTCTTTTTGAACTTCTTCACCTTTTTTTGGACGTCCGGCCTTCGATTTGGGTTTCTCTTCATCCACTTTGACAGCCTCTTTTTTTATCGGTTTTTCCCTGCCGTTTATCTCGGTTGAATCCGTAGAAATGTGACCAATAATCTCATCTGAGAAACAATTTTTAATCAAAGCTTCATGAACCTTTTCTGGCAAATGGGTGTTTGAAAATTCTTCAAACGCCCTTGAAAAGGTTGATTCACTGGGTACATCTGCCTTGCTTTCCCAGCCGCAAATACGTCTAAACTGGCTATCGCAAAGAATACGATCCATCAGATCACGGGTTGTTGACATATTGTAAACTGCTTTTGCCACAAAAGCACGGGAAATACATGTTCGTTGTTTCCTTTTTCTTCCTCGGCCTTCATCACTTATTGAAATAAATTCTTCTATCCTTATAAGCTCAAGGATACTTATCAATTTTAGGTGATTTTGTGTAAGTTCGCCTAACTCTTCTTCTAATTTTGGAAAAAGACAGCCTTGAATTCTATTCCAATACTGTGATAACTTATCAAATAGTGCCATAAATGCCTCCTAAATAATTTTATGAATTTTATCGAAACTCAAAATAATTATATATCATAAAATTATGTAAAAGTTAAGCATTTTTATGACACTATATTAAAAATATTCCAACTTCAATTTAATTTTGCAAGAGGCTCATAAAATAATAATTTTTCATAAGTTTATAAAAATTAAGTAATATACCTTGAAGATTTGTTATTATATCAAACTGAGTATGTGCTTGATTATTAAACAATCTCATTACCTTATACAAGATATAAAACAATACATTAAACAGACACCACATATATATAACATAAGTCAAATTTTTATTTCGGTTCATGAGATTCTTAAAAAACTTAATCAATCCATAATGATAATTGATTAAAGATACAAATATAAATGGAATAATAACAATAACAGGCTGGGCAATTCCAAATGATATGACTAATAAAAATGAAGATACAATTACAATGAAAAATTTTAATAAATATGAATACTGGTTTTCTTTAATAATTAAATCTAACAGAATTAAAGATAAACATGCAAAGAAAATACTACTACTGTATGGCTGATAAATTAATTCATGCCAAAAAAGACTCGAATGAGTCAACAATAGAATGAAAAGCAATGTACAAAATACGAAAAATTTGAATTCTCTTTCAATTAAATAACTAAGCAAAAATAATCCAGAAAATAATAATATAACCTGTAACCATGTAAGAAAAAATAAATTATAATATGGATTGCCAATTAAAGAACAAATAGCCGGTAAAACCATTAAAAATCGGTCCTGTCCCCATAAATATGGAGTTAATTTTTGATAACTTATAATACTTAAAATCAATGTATCTGAATGGTGAAATGAATGAAAATATGAAAATAATTGGAATACTGGTCCACTAAGAAATAATAAACATATTAAAAATAAAGAGATAAGTATGATACATGACTTATCCTGTAAATTTTTTAGCATAGAACTAATAAAAGACCATGGATCGAAAATTGCCTTTTGACTTCGATTCGTTGCAGTAAACATGAAACTCTCCGTGTTGATTAAAAAGGTATAATCAATGGGTTATGAAAATAAAAATCCAAATACTTTTCTGAAATACTGTAGATAAGGAATGAGAACTAAATAAGCTTCCCATTTCGTTCATCATTTTTTAACCACGAAAAACACGAAATCCACGAAATCCACAAATCATTTTTCGTGATCTTCGTGTATTTCGTGGTTAAAAAAGTGAGCAACTTATTTAGTTTCCGTTCCTAAATAATATCTAAATTAATTTATGCAGCCTTATCATTATCATATTCCTCTTGTCTATTTTAATCTTCAGCAACAAGAACAACAGACTTTATAATTCGGTGGGTAAATCATCAGCAAGAAATTTTTGTTATCATGGTAACTGGTTAGAAAACCTCCTTGTCGCTATGTAGTTCAATGGGGGGATGGCGATGACCACTAAATCCCTTAGAATCAGAAATGGATACAATAATTGCCGGGTTCATCGGGTGAAATATAAATCACGTCATAGCCTTCATTGCTGGACAGACTGCCGGATTCAATAATATTAGAATGTAACCTTCATTCATTACATGAGATAAGCTCTGAAACATATAAGTTGGCTGGATTGTTTTTAATACGTTCAGGTAAACCTATCTGAGCAATTCTTCCATGTTCATAAACAATTATTTTGTTTGAAATTAGTGAGGCTTCTTTAAAATCATGCGTTACTAAAATGACTGGAATATTGAAATTATCTCTGAGTTCACGAAGGAAGTGTATCATTTCAATGCGAAGAGGTCGGTCAAGAGCAGTGAAAGGTTCGTCTAACAAAAGCAGTTTTGGATGACGGATTAGCGCTCTTGCAAATGCTACTCTCTGTTTTTGTCCTCCTGATATCTCATGAGGATATCTGTCTTCACATCCTGAAAGTTTAAATGTACGAATCAGATAATTCGCCCTGTCCATCTTTTCATGTTTCGTCAGTTGTGCAGCGCCATAAAGAATGTTTTTCAAAACCGTCATATGCGGAAAAAGAGCCAAATCTTGAAACACGTAGCCGAAAGGCCTCTGTTGAGTAGATAAATTGATTCCGGCTAAACTGTCAAAGTAAACCGTTTCATCTATGCTAATTTTTCCATAATCTGGCTTTAAAAGACCAGCGATTAACTGAAGCGTCATTGACTTTCCAGCGCCAGAAAATCCAAAAAGAACAGCCAGTTCGTTGCCTATCTGCCATTCAATATCAAGGTCAAATCCATTTACCTTTTTCTGAAGTTTTACCTGAAAGCCTGTCATATTATTTTTGTTGAATACCTATTCGCGATGTATAAAAAGACACCTGACATTAACGTCATCAAAATAACCATACAATGCACTCAAATCATTTTTCCTGAAAACCTGCAACCTAATGGTTGATTTTGTTTGGCCTTTTCATACAGATATTCAGATAAATAATTGCAAAGGTGAACAATTGTAGGGGCGTATAGCAATACGCCCCTATCGGCAAATGGTTACAACCTCAATTATGAGAATTTAGCGTTCTTTTTATTCTATTCTAAAAAAATACCAACCGAATAATGCTGGATCATTCAACCAATCCACTGTATTAACATCTGTTCCGCTAGTCATTACTGTTCCTATAGTGACAGGAGCCGATGGAATTTCTTCTGGTCTTGTCGGATACGAACCAACTGCGTTATTTGGAAATGTCTAAGATTTGCCTGATAAAAAACCAGCCATAAAACCAGCCATAAAACCGTCATAATGATAATCGTGTCTTGTATGATTCTCATGATTTAAGGATTATTAGCATGAAAAATAAAGGATAACATAACAGATTGAGCATTAAATCCTGCTTGATCTTTAGTCATAATCAGAGCATAGTTAAAAAAATATTAGCCCGTTCGTGTTTCTAATATCAGGAGGATATATGAAATTACCATATGGAATTAGTAATTTTGCTAAATTAGTCAATGACGGCTGTTATTTCATAGATAAAACACGGTATATTGAACTGCTGGAGTATGACAGCGATTCATATTTGTTTTATCTGCGGCCACGGCGTTTTGGTAAAAGCCTGTGGATTTCGATTTTAAGCTACTATTACGGGATTGAGCATAAATCGGATTTTGAAAATTTGTTCGGCAGGTATTATATTGGCAAGCATCCTACGCCAAAAGCAAACAGCTATTATATACTTGATTTGGAATTCAGCCGTATTGATACTGCTACGCCAGAAAGTACGAAACATGGCTTTAAAATAAATCTACTCATGGGATTAAAAAATTTTGAACAGCGGTATGGCATATCTCCTGAAGATTATAGTAATGAAAGTGAACCAGCAAATGTGTTGAAGTTATTTTTATCTGAGCATAAAGATAAAAAGATATATATACTTATTGATGAATACGATCATTTTGCCAACGAGATTTTGAGTTTCAGATTTGAGCATTTTTCTGAAATGGTCAGTCGTACAGGTTTTGTACGTAAATTTTATGAAACCATTAAGGCAGCTACAGCTAAAGGAATTGTCGATCGTCTGTTTATTACGGGCGTAACGCCTATTACTCTTGACAGTATGACCAGTGGGTTTAATATTGCCACAAATCTGTCTTTGAATAAACGCTATCATTCTATGCTTGGTTTCACTGAAGCAGAAGTCATATCGCTTATTGATTTTATTTCTGCATCTCAGCACTCAGAGATACCCAACCATTTGCTTTTACAAGAGGATTTACGGAAATGGTATAATGGGTATCTGTTTTGTGTTCAAGCCAACGAACGTATCTATAATCCTGATATAGTACTGTATTTTTTAAAAGAATACCGATATGAATATCAATATCCTGATTCGTTAATTGATATCAATATCGCCAGCGATTACGGAAAAATCAGGCGGCTGTTTGATCTTAAAAACCGTGACCAAAACCATCAGGTGTTAGATCGATTGATTCAGGATAATCAGGTGGTTTCACAGATCACTCAGCAGTTTAGCTTTGAAAAGCCATTTACTCAACAGGATTTTGTCAGTTTGTTGTTTTACATGGGCTTAATTAGTATTCAAAAAGGAATCGGTAGTGATGTGGTGCTTGCCATTCCGAATTATGTAATTCAAGGCTTATATCTGGAATTTTTGGTTGAAGTTTTACAGGAACAGGCTCAGGTTACTGTAGAAAGCATGGATGTTTCCGCAGCCGTTCGACAGCTTGCCTTTGAAAACCAGATCAAGCCGATTTTAAAGTTTGTCGAAGATATTCTTCAAGGCTTGTCCAACAGGGATTTTCAGAAATTTAACGAAAAATATGTCAAGGTTATCCTGATTGCATTGATTCGCCTGTCCAACCTGTATTATGTAAAGAGCGAACCTGAAATCAACAGGAAATATCCTGATATCATGCTGCTTTACCGTCCCCCATTTTTTCCAAATTACCAGTTTGTAATTGAGTTAAAATACCTAAAAAAAAGTGAAGCCGCATTATTAAAAGACACAACGCAAGCTGCAATAACTCAGTTAACTGGCTATTTGCAAAATGAAGAAGTCCGTTCTTTAAAAAACCTTAAGGCCTATGTGGTAATTTTTGTAGGAACCGAAGCCAGCGTGGTTCAGGAAATGCTGCCTGAACCATAATTCTCATGATTTAAGGTAGTGATGCAAGAATTATGACCGTTAACCTAAGCACTAAAAACTAAAAAACTTATATTGACTTTTTCAGCCCATCCGCCATACATTCTTGAAAATCACTCAAGTACATTGCACAAAAAAAAATCATGAACATATTGGAATAGTGGAGGATACGAATGGCTTATCTATACTTTTGCACTTTTTTATAACCTATTGAAATGACTTATTATACAAAAATAGCGATCGTCATTCCCGCGAAAGCGGGAATCCAGTAAAATCAAGCATTCTGGATTCCCACTTTCGTG
>PDZT01000218.1 GCA_002753105.1 Deltaproteobacteria bacterium YD0425bin50
TTTTTTCATATTTAAAATAATATCAGAACCGGCTGGCCATTGAATATTTTCTTCCAATGATTGACCTTTTAATAATTTTTCCGAGATACCTGCAACTTGTCGTCCAATAGTCGGATGATCTACTGATATAATTAGTGTTGCTCCATATTTAATAAAAATATCATGATATGAAAATACAGGTTTCTTTTCTGTATCACATCTTTTTAATATAGAAAGAATATCCTCTTTTTGTGAAATAATCACGGGATCAGAAATAAGCCAGTAAGCATCAATTTCAGGTATTAATTTATTCAAAGAGCGATTAATCATATCATTACTACTAATCACTTCGCCAATAATCTTGATACCTAACAGTTGTGCTTCAGTTACTGTTTTTTCATACCATTGAAGGGTATATTCTTTTGAATACAATAGCCCAATTTTTTGAATAGTCGGGAAAATATAATGAAATAATGTAATTTGAATTTCAGGATGTATTTCGTTTGAAATACCATATCGATTGGCAGTCATTGGTAAACGCAGGTAATTAATAATCGATGAAAATACAATTGATTTTTCTCGAATATATTGATGGCTGATCATGTAGGCTTTGGTTCCTATGCAATAGGATATGTCAGGATAGATATCATACAACTTTTCTTCAATATCTGACATTTTTAAGGATTGATCATGCAAATCTATTTGGATAACAGGTTGATTGATAGCTTGAATAAAAACATCCTGAACAACTCGATAGGTTTCTACTGCAGAATCAGAATTAATGACCAAAATTTTTTTTTTTGTTTCTGCATGAACTGCAGTTGAGTGCGAATTCACAATAAAAAATAACAGTAATAGCAGATACAATTTCATTTGCTTTCCCAAGCTAACCCATACACAATAAAAATTGCTGATCATAATTATTAATATTTAATAGCAATGCTCGTTAGAAGGGAACTTGCCCTGTTGAACTTCTTCAAAATAATTTTTAAACGCTTGTTTTGCTCGATCTGAAAACTGCTCATATTGTTTAACAAATTTCGGAAGATACCCTGTGTTTAATCCCAAAAGATCATGCATAACAAGTATTTGGCCATCACAACATGGCCCGGCGCCAATACCAATGGTTGGAATATGGATTGAACGGGTAATTTTATCGGCGATATCAGAGGGGATGCCCTCAAGAACTACTGAAAATGCCCCTGCTTTTTCAACCTCAATCGCGTCTTCAATAAGCCGTTTTTCATCTCTTTGAACTTTATATCCACCCATTTTATGTATGGATTGCGGTGTCAATCCAATATGTGCCTGCACTGGAATACCAATATCTGAAATGGCTTGAATAATATGACAAACCGAAGCCCCGCCTTCTAATTTTACGGCAGAAGCCCCAGCTTCTTTAACAAATCTACCTGCATTGATCATCGCCGTTTTAATACTGGCCTGATAAGACATAAAAGGCATATCGCCAATCACCATTCCATGGCGAACCCCTCTTGAAACGATACGTGTATGATAGATCATTTCATCCATAGTGACCGCAAGTGTATTTGCACCACCTTGAATAACGTTTCCTAATGAATCCCCAACTAAAATGATATGAACTCCAGATTCATCAATTAACTTGGCAAACATATAATCATAAGCAGTGATAGCGACTATTTTTTCACGGTTTTGTTTCATTTGATAAAGGGTATTTACCGTTACAGGATTTGGCATATAGCCTCCATATATATTCACAATTATTTGAAGAAATTATATTGGAAAGAGTAAAAAGAATTACTAGGTCAACCTTTTATTGTCAAGAGAAACATAATATTATGGATTTTCGATTTTCGATTTCTATCTAAAAAAACTGAAAACTTATATAGTTTTCAGTTTTCAGATAAGTAAGTTCCTTTTGGAAATTTTAAATCGAAAATCGAAAATCGAAAATATACAGAATTGTGTAGGGGCAGATAACTGTGCCCCTACATGCATTGCTAGGGAGGAATAATAATCAGTACGTCTATAATTCAAGTCGAATGACTGATTTAACGAGTGGTAATGCAATTAAGGCTTCATATGTATCATTTGGAATAGAGGTATCAGTTGTTAAAAAGATAATGTTTCTCTCCCCTTCTTCTTCTTGCCCAACGGTCATACGTGCAATATTGATATGATGTTGACCCAATAAAGAACCAATGCTTCCAATCGCTCCGGGTTTATCCATATTCTGAATCAATGCAAGATGGCCTTTTGGAATAACCTCAAGTCTAAAATGATTAATCCGGACAATTCGAGGATCATTTTTCCCAAAAATTGTACCGCAGATCATATTGGTCGATTCCTGAGCGATGACTTTGACTGTAATTAAATGATTAAACACCTGAGAATCAGAACTCGTAATCTCTGAAACCTTAATTCCCATTTCTTTGGCAATTATTGGAGCGTTTACCGAGTTTACAGAATCAGATACTATGGGTTTTAACATTCCCTGAAGTAAGGCAGTGGTAATTGGATTTAAGTCTAATCCCATAAAATCGCCAGCGTATTCAATATGGACTTCCTTGATCGCGCCTTGTTTGAGCTGAGCTTGCAAAGAACCTATACGATCTGCCAGAAAAATAAACGGTTGAAGTTTTGTAAGCGCTTCGCCAGTAACTGAAGGCACATTCACTGCATTGATAATCGTATTATGTTTTAAAAATGCTACGATTTGTTTGGCAACATCTACAGCAACATTGGTTTGAGCTTCATATGTGGATGCGCCTAAATGAGGCGTACCGATTACGGTATCAAATTCAAACAGCGGTGATTGTCCCGGAGGCTCTTCTGCAAAAACATCTAAAGCAGCTCCGCTTACTTTTTTGGATTTTAAAGCTTCATATAAATCTGCTTCATTCACAAGACCGCCTCTGGCACAGTTGATCAACATGACACCATCTTTCATTTTACTAAACGCATCTTTATTGATCATTCCCAGCGTATTTTTCAGTTTAGGTACATGGATTGAGATGTAATCAGATTGTTTATATAACTCGTCCAAACTTACACATTCAAACCCATCTTTTTCAATACGTTCAGGTAATACATGCGGATCATAAATGATGACACGCATTTTTAAACCTCTTGCCCGATCGGCAACAATTGAGCCAATATTGCCATACCCAATAACCCCTAACGTTTTATTGAATATTTCTCTACCTTCAAGTTTTTTCTTTTCCCACTTGCCAGCTCTAAGCGTAGCCGTTCCTTGAGGAATTTTACGGGTAAGAGCCATCAGCAGGGCGATAGAATGCTCTGCTGTGGTAACAACATTTCCGCCCGGGGTATTCATGACCACAATGCCCCGTTTGGTTGCAGCAGGAATATCTACATTATCCAACCCAATACCTGCGCGTCCAACAACTTTAAGTTTTTTGGCTGCTTGTAAAATATCTTCAGTGACTTTAGTTGCACTACGGATGGCAAGGCCATCATAATCTCCAATAATTGCTTTTAACTCATCAGGCTTTAATCCAGTTTTGACATCCACTTCGATACCTTCTTCAGATTTTAAAATCTGAACACCGACTTCACCTAAATTATCACTAACAAGGACTTTCAACATAATATAGTCTCCTTAGGAATTATGACTGAGGGGATTAACGATTTTGTTTTTGAAATGATTCCATAAAACTAACCAATGTTTCCACACCTGCCAATGGCATAGCATTATAAATAGATGCACGACATCCACCAACTGACCGATGACCTTTTAATCCGTCTAAATCATTCTTTTTCGCTTCCGCTACGAATTTCTTTTCTAACTCCTCATTGGGTAGTCTAAATGTTACATTCATTAAGGATCGACTATCTTTATCAGCCGTGCTGCGATAGAAATCACCTTTCTCCATAAAATCATATAATAATCCGGCTTTTTTTTGATTGAGTTCTTCCATTTTTTCAAGTCCGCCAATCGTTTCTTCAAGCCATTTCATCACTAAGTACACGGTATATATAGAAAAACAAGGCGGTGTGTTATACAGAGAATTATTTTCAGTATGTGTGGTATATTTCAACATCGAAGGCAAATTAGTTGGAACTCGTTTCAGCATATCTTCTCTCAGAATCACTATACATACACCCGCAGGCCCCATATTTTTTTGTGCACCAGCATAAATACATCCAAAGGAACTGGCATTAAATGGGCGGCTCATGATATCTGACGACATATCGGATATCATAGGAATGTTCCCAGTATTTGGAAATGATGACCATTGCGTTCCCTTAATAGTGTTATTAGACGTAATATGCACATAGGCAGCATCCTGACTGAATTGAAATTGTTTAGGAATGTAGGCAAAATTTCTGTCTTCAGAAGAGGCGGCAACATGTACTTTTTTTCCAAGAATTTTAGCTTCTTTAATTGCTTTGGTAGCCCATGTACCGGTATTAATGTAGTCCGCAGTTTGTCCATCGGCTAACAAATTCATGGGTATCATGGAAAATTGTAAACTCGCTCCACCTTGTAAAAAGAGAACATGAAAACGGTCATCCAGTTTTAAAAGCCGTTTTATTCTAACAATAGCGTCATTAAGCACATCTTCAAAGGCTTTAGACCGATGGCTTATTTCTGTAATGGACATTCCTGTTCCTTTAAAGCTCATGAACTCTGACTGGATTTCTTGAAGAACACTTTCAGGCAATACGGCTGGACCGGGATTAAAATTGTAAATACGTTTTACTTGCATAACATAACTCCTTGCTTTTTTGAATTTTTATGGATGCGAGGGTTGCTTGGATAGCGTATCCTCAGTGAAGGCTTTTTGAATAAGAATGGGTGTTTTTGGAACATCATCATGACCGGATATGCTTGTTGTTTCTACGTTTTCAATGGCATCAATTACATCCATACCGCTAATTACCATCCCAAAAACACAATATCCCCATCCTTGCATGGTTTTGGCTTTAAAATCGAGAAATGAATTATTTTTGGTATTGATAAAAAATTGAGCTGTAGCAGAATTGGGATCCATTGTTCTTGCCATTGCAATAGTACCTCGTAAATTTTTTAATCCATTATCTGCTTCATTTGGTATAGGATCATTGGTTGATTTTGATTTTAAATCGGATGATAACCCGCCGCCTTGAATCATAAATTGTTTGATTACTCGATGAAAGGTAGTGTTTGTATAAAATCCGGAATTCACATAGCTTAAAAAATTATCCACTGTTTTGGGTGCTGCTTGTGGATTTAACTGAATTACAAATTCGCCCATACTTGTAACTATATGGACTTTAGGTTGTTGAACAGGTTCAGCGTGAACCATCTGGCAACATGTCCAAAAAGGACTCATAGCTATTAAAAGGAATAAAAGTAATAAAAAAAATTGAACATTCAATTCTATACCCTCCACTCATGATAAGGATTTATAAAATAATTCAACCTATTCTAAACCAAATTAGAATAAGGTGTCATTCATATTAAAGCATGGTGGAAACATCAAGAAAAAAAGTCAGCGCAATCCTATTTTGAAATTTGAACAATCGCTTGACTTATAATTATCCATTTTATACACTTTAAAATAATATACAAAATTCCTTTCATTCCTTTCATACTTATATACAATTTGTTAAAAAATTAAAGGCTACCATGCATGAAGTAACAAATCTTAATGAAAGAATATCAGAGAATATTACTGGAAAGTACTATGTTAATTATCGATGTATTGGTTGTATGCTGTGTTCAGAAATTGCCTCTGCCAATTTTACAAGTAATCATCTTGAAGGGTATGACTATGTTTACAAGCAACCTGAAAATGATACTGAAGAGCAATTATGCATAGAATTAATGGATATTTGCCCTGTAAATGCTATCGGCAATGACGGATAACTCATTGAAACAACAAAAGGAGGAAAAAAAAAATTGAAAAAGCGAATTGTAAGTATTAACTATGCATCTCCTGACAGTGATCGGTCTTTTGTTGTTGAATTTTTAAATCATCAATACGAAATTTTTTGTTTTGGTGCAAATGGAGACCTTAACCAATTAGTTTCATTATTAACTCAATGGGATAAACAGGCTGATGTCATCGGTATAGGAGGAATAAACTATCCATGGAAAGTGGGTTCAACCAAATCGGCAGATATACAGGTCAAACGCATACAGGAATTTTCAAGGCAAATGCGAACACCTGTTACTTTTGGCGAATCACTTCGTCGTGTATCTCATGATTGGTCGATTAAGCTTATCCAGTTTAAACTGGGCAATAACTTTTTCGATAATGCAATTACTTTCCTTTTTTCAGGATTAACTCAGTATAATATAGCCCTAGGCCTGTCTGAATATACTGAAAATTTTTTGTTTGCTGATCCCGTTCTTGAACTCAATATCCCTAAATGTCTTCATTCGTTACTTGAGCTTGAAATCTATGCAAAAGGATTACATGATGTTTTAAGCTGGGTTCCGGGAAAAAAATATTTTAAATCCAAAAAACAAGTGTTTGCATGGAACAAATTTCTCATAGCAAAGGCATTACAAAAAGCCCATATTATTGGTGTGCCCCAACATGGCTTTCATCATTACGTTCAGCCATATGGACTTGAAGAATTTGGTGGGAAAGCTGTTATTTCATCTACTGTTGATAATTCCTGTATTAAGATGTTACACGAACGCGGTGTATATATGATTATTGATCCTTGTCCCAAAGTGTTTGACCGGGTTCTGGATTTTAATATTATGGAAGCATTAATGGTTTCTTATTTAGGTAAAACCTATGAAGACATCACAGATGATGATTTTCTTGAAATTATTAGTGAATTACGAATGGAACCAAGAATTATTTACCCTTCAGGGAATCCCAAACGCGTTAATCGGTTTGCATTTGTTATTCATCCTTTATCTCAAGAGCAGCTTTCAAAAGCCAAGCCTGTTGAATGGTTATCTAAGTTAACT
>PDZT01000219.1 GCA_002753105.1 Deltaproteobacteria bacterium YD0425bin50
TTTTTTTAACTGACAAAATATAAATAAATATGTTATACGTTAATTAGTACTGCAGTTTAAACAAATTAAAAAGATGGGATTTGTTCATCGTCATTCAGTGTAATCCTTTAATCCGTTGAAGCTGTGATTCAAACAAATGAAATTAGAATTACAAATTGGAGGTTATCATGTTTTATCATTATCTCTTTACCATTATGTGTCTTTTTTGTATCATCGGTTGTGTTTCTGATAATAAAGAAAATTCAATTGAAATTTGCAATAACGACAATAGAGAGTATATTGTAAAGCTTCATCGTCATTCAAACGATAAAGTAGTTAAGGAAATCTCTGTTGGTGAAGCATGGGATTTAGCAGATCGGTGTGAATATTTTAAGGATGTAGATGAAGATAGATACTATATTACGATTCATTTAGAAGACGCAGTAACTCCTTCTTCTACAACTTCTGAATTTTATATAGATGATAATGATCATGAATATTTTACTATTGATAGTACTGGAGAGATATATAGAGATAATGATGCAAAAATTACCGTATGTAATAATGACAATCGGGAATATATTGTTCAACTGCACAATGCAAAAACTGAGGAACTGATCCAAGAATTTACATTAGGTGAAATATGGGATTTACAAGATAGATGTGATGATTTTAAGGGTGTATCTAGTGGTCAATATTATATTAGCATACAGATGTATTCAATGAATGGTTATATTGATACGACTTCAGATTTTTCATATGAAGTCGATGAGTATGAATATTTTATAATTGATACAACGAGTACTATTAAGCCGTATTGATGATGAATGGATTTAATATATACAAATGATTACAGTTGAAAACCTATCAAAAGCTTATGGCAGTGAAATTCTGTTTAGCCAGTCTGGATTTAAAGTAAACGCAAAAGAACACATTGGGTTAGTGGGTCGTAACGGTCATGGAAAAACAACCTTAATGCGGATTATTGCCCGTGAAATTGAACCAGATGACGGCATTGTGTTGACACCTAAGAATTACCGTCTTGGATATGTTCAACAGCATATCGAGTTTACCAAAGACACAGTATTAAATGAGGGGATCACAGGACTAAGACCGGATGATCAGGACAATGTCTGGAAAGTTAAAAGGATATTGTCGGGACTGGGTTTTTCTGAAGAAGATATGGACCGTCATCCCAGTGAATTTTCCGGAGGCTATCAAGTTCGTTTAAATTTAGCCAAAGTTCTTGTTTCAGAGCCGGATATGCTGCTTCTCGATGAACCCACGAATTATTTAGATATTGAATCGATTCGATGGATAGAACGTTTTCTTGCAGCTTGGCCGAGAGAGTTTTTATTAATTACCCATGATCGCGGCTTCATGGATAAAGTGGTAACACATACCGTTGGAATTCATCGGAGAAAAATTCGAAAAATCGCTGGAACAACCGAAAAGTATTATGTTCAGATTGCGCTTGATGAAGAAGTGTATGAAAAAACCAGAGTAAATGATGAAAAACGCCGTAAAGAAGTTGAACTGTTTATTAGCCGCTTTCGAGCAAAAGCCAGATTGGCAAATATGGTTCAATCTCGAATTAAAACGCTTGCAAAACAGGAAAAACAAGACAAATTAGAAAAAATAAAAGAATTGGATTTTTCATTTATTGCCAAACCATTTGAAGGCAAAAAGCTTATCTCCATTGAAAATTTGAATTTTGGATATCAGTCCAATTCTCAGATCATTCAAAATTTCAATCTTCAGGTTTTTCCTAAAGACCGTATTTGTATTGTAGGTAAAAATGGAAAAGGAAAAACCACATTGCTGAAACTGTTAGCAGGTAAGTTGAGCACGCAACAGGGAATAGTTACATATCATCCCGGTGTGGTGTCCGGTTTTTTTGAACAAACCAATGTATCTGAATTAGTTGATGATCGCACCATTGAACAGGAATTACTATATACGCATCCAAATGTGGATCGGCAGCTTGCAAGAAACATTTGCGGTGCGATGATGTTTGAAGGGGACAATGGACTCAAAAAAATCCGTGCGCTTTCAGGTGGAGAAAAAAGCCGTGTCATGCTTGGAAAACTGTTGGTTACTCCAGTGAATTTATTATTTTTGGATGAGCCAACCAATCATTTAGATATGGAATCCTGTGATGCCCTATTAAGTGCAATGGATAATTTTGATGGGGCACTTATTCTCGTTACCCACAATGAAATGTTTTTACATGCCATTGCTAAACGGTTAATCGTGTTTAAGCATGGTCAGATTCAGGTATTTGAAGGAACGTATAATGAATTTATTGAAAAACAAGGCTGGGATGATCAGTTCTTTCCTTCAAATGATTCTTCGGGAATTCAAGCAGATAAAATAGAAAAAAATTCAAAAAAAGTATTACGCAAAAAACGGTCTGAAATAATTGCAGAACGTTCTAAAATACTCAAACCATTTGAAGAAGAACTTGCTGAACTTGAAAAACAAATTGAGCTGAAAGAACGTGAGCTGAATGATTGTCAACAGGAAATGCAATCCGCAACAGAAACAAATCAGGTAAAACGAATTATTGAACTGTCTAAAAGTATAGTTCACTGTCAACAGAATAGTGATCGCATGTTTACAAGATTTGTTTCTTTAACAGAACAATATGAGTCTATTCAGCTTGAATTTGAAAAAAAATTAAATGCATTGTAATTATTGGAATAAATGGTAAATATATACATGGAAAAAAAAGATCACACAATAATACAACAATTATGGGCAATCTCTTTAATTGCTGCGGGCATTGGAGTATTTTATCGTATTCCAGTTCTCATGAAACAAATTGAAAGCATAGAACAATACGCATCAATGACGGGTTTTATTCGGTTTTGTTTTTATTTTATTGGTTTTTTTTTAATTGGTGGTGGCATAAAAAAATTCTATGCATTACATAAAAAAATGAAATCAAAAGTGTAAATGAACATAAGGATTTTATATGAATTTTCTTAAACTCAAACCAGATACGGTAACGCAAGCTGATACCAAAAAACTTCAAACAGAGGTATCTTACCTTACAAAGCTGAACAATATTTTAGATCGAATTCATGCGGCTGATGATTTGGATGAAATACTCATTAATTTAAAAGATGATATCACGTCATTATTTGAAGCTGAACGGTTAACCGTATATGCAGTAGATGGTATTAAGCGGGAAATTTTTTCACGATTCAAATCTGGGAATGAAATTAATGAAATTCGTGTTCCAATAGCACCGTTAAGTATTTCTGGTTATGTGGCGTTTAAAGAACGACTCGTAAATATTAAAAATGTGTACGACTCAAAAGAACTTGAAAAAATTGATCCTCAACTCAAGTTTGATAGCAGTTGGGATAAAAAAACAGGGTTTCAAACCAAGCAAGTTCTTGCTGTTCCCATCATGTTTTCAAAACTCGTTCTGGGTGTTATTCAGCTTATCAATCGTAAAGATGGCACGTCGTTTTCTGAGCAGGATGAAGATTTTGTTCAAAAACTTGGAAAAACATTAGGTATTGCTTTTTATAATAAAAAGAAAATGCAAAAGCATGTCAAATCTACTAAATTAGATTATCTCTTGGAAAATCATCTTATCACCCGAAAAGAAGTGGAACGAGCCACGGCTGATGCTAGAGCTAAAAATGTTCGTGTAGATGAAATTTTAATGAAGGAATATAAAATTTCAAAAGAAGAAATTGGTAAGTCATTCGCACAATACTACAATGTTAAATATCAGCCATTCTATGAAAAAATTCCAATTCCGGGAGAGCTTTTGACCAATATGAAACCCACATTTATGAAACAAAATGTGTGGGTGCCTTTACGACGCGAAGACAATGGAAAAATCTTCATTGTTACAGATGATCCATATGATCTATATAAAATCGATGGTATTAAGTCAGCATTCAATAATAAAAAGTTAGAATTTTCATTTTGTTTTTCATTTAAAGAAGATATCCTCAAATTTATTAATTTATTTTTTCCGGATACGCAACTACCCGAAGGAGATGCAAAAGATATTGTATCTCAATTGGATTCAGAAGCTGATTTAGACGTAGAAGAAGAAGAAATTGATGAGGAGAGCAGTAAAATAGTCGCTTTGGTTAACCAGATTATTCGTGATGCATATCGGAGAAAAGCGTCGGATATTCATATCGAACCCTATCCGGGAAAGGAGCCTACACAAGTCCGAATTCGAATTGATGGGGCATGTACCAACTATCTAAGCATACCTCATACCTATCGAAATGCAGTCGTATCTCGTCTTAAAATTATGTCTGATCTTGATATTTCAGAACGTCGAAAACCTCAAGATGGCAAATTACAATTTAAAAAATTTGGTGGTGTGGATATTGAACTCCGTATCGCAACGGTTCCTACAGCCGGTGGTTTAGAAGATATTGTCATGCGTATATTAGCGGCTGGAAAACCTCTACCACTAGATAACATGGGATTTTTAAAGCATAATTATGAAAATTTTGTGAGTGCAATTACAAAGCCCTATGGTATTATTTTTGTTTGCGGTCCAACCGGTTCAGGAAAAACCACAACACTTCATTCAGCATTGGGATACATTAACAAAGAAGAGACAAAAATCTGGACTGCTGAAGACCCTGTAGAAATAACTCAGAAAGGATTGAGGCAAGTTCAAGTTCAGTCTAAAATTGGCTTTACGTTTGCAGCGGCGATGCGTGCTTTTTTACGTGCTGATCCAGATGTCATTATGGTGGGTGAAATGCGAGATAAAGAAACCACATCTATTGGAATTGAAGCATCTCTGACAGGTCATTTGGTTTTTTCCACGCTTCACACCAACAGTGCACCTGAAACCGTTACCCGTCTTTTAGATATGGGAATGGATCCATTTAATTTTGCAGATGCCGTATTATGTATCCTTGCGCAACGTTTGATGCGAACGCTGTGCAAAGATTGCAAAGAACAATTTCATCCAACTCAAGAAGAATATGATGATTTGGTAAGAGAATTTGGAGATAAGACAGTATTTGAACGTCTTATTGGATTGGGCATCACTAAACCGTATTCCAAAGACCTGATCATGTATAAAGCAAAAGGATGTGATGCTTGCAACAAGTCAGGCTATCGCGGAAGAATGGGCATTCATGAATTATTGATGGGTACTAAACCTGCAAAAAAATTGATTCAAACCGGTGCACGAATGGAAGAAATCAAAGATCAGTCTATTAAAGATGGGATGACTACGTTAAAACAAGATGGTATCTCTAAAATATTTATGGGAAGTTGTGATATTGATCAGGTTCGTAAAGTATGTATTAGTTAGTCAGTTTCTCAAGTATTTTCAATAATTGATAAGACCTGTAAGTCCCAATGGGAAATGAAACGGGCATTTCTTTTATGGATACCTTATCTAAAACCAATTTCCTTGCCATTAAATTTACTCCTAATAAAGGAATTATAACTTTAGGCCAGACATTATTCGTGCCGTGACAGAATTGTAGGGGCGAACCTTGTGTTCTCCCTCAAAAAGGGATGGATATAATTAAAAAATTAAACCTTTCTAATTTTATAATCGAGGAATTAAAGGAGTCTTACCAGTTCAGTGACTAATGGACAATACCGTAAAGACATTGAAAATTTTCTTGATTATGAAGAGACTGTCTTAATGCAGTGTGTTGATTTGATTAAGCAATATGTGCCTTTAAGACATTGGCCTTCTGATGTAAAAACTGCTTTTCTTCTTGCAGTCCAACTGAAAGGTGAACACAGAGAAGCATATAAGGCATATATAACTTGCAGACACTTACGTATTGACACGACATCTTTGCTACATCCCCCTGATAATATCGATATAGACATTCATCGTTGTGCTGAACGCATTAGAGCTGATTTGGCTCATATGGTAGGGCTTGGCGCAGGTAAGTATTTAACAGCCTCAACTGTCTGAGCACGATTTACAGGATTAACTTTAAACTTTATAATGGCGATTATTAAACCCTCAAGCCCCTAATAAAATCCGATTCATCCTTTAATCTCGATAATCCTGTTCAGACAGAAGCGGCCGATATAAAAATCACATCCACAAAACTCAGGATAGCTGGCAATGAAGCATTTTATCTACAATGGCATCAAATGCCTTTGTTATTGCTGAATCTGGATACAAATCCTGAAAGGATTTTCCCTGATCACTTGTGGATACCATCCGGGGATCAAAAGGAATATTGCCTAAAAATGGAATCATTTCAGATTTGGCTGTTTTTTCACCGCCGCCAGAACCAAATAAATCGGTTGCTTTGCCACAATGAGGGCAACTGAATGAACTCATGTTTTCAACTAAACCGAATGGATTTAATTTTAATGTTTTACAAAAATGAATCGATTTTCTTACATCCGCCAAAGAAATTTCTTGAGGTGTGGTTACAATAATCGGTTTTGCATCTGGGATCATTTGTGCCACAGAAAGTGGTTCATCACCCGTTCCCGGCGGAGAGTCAACAATCAAAAAATCTAAATTACCCCATTCAACTTGTGCAATGAATTGACGAATAACAGAATGTTTAATAGGCCCTCGCCAGATTATTGCATGATCGCGATTCGGTGTAATGGTTTCAACAGAGACTACTTTTAAATTGTCATTATAGCGTAACGGAATGAGTTTTTGTTCCATATTCACATCCAAGACTCCTTGAAGACCTAACATGCGTGGAATATCCGGTCCATGAATATCAACATCTATAAGACCCACTTGAAGACCGCGGCGCGCTAAAGCAATAGCTAAATTGACAGACACGCTCGTTTTTCCTACACCGCCTTTTCCGCTCATAACAATATATTTGTTTTTTATTTTGCTTAGAACCATTTTTACATTATGATCAATTTCATTTTTTCGATGTTCATTTAGTT
>PDZT01000220.1 GCA_002753105.1 Deltaproteobacteria bacterium YD0425bin50
TGTTTTTTCTTTTTTTAACATTTTTTTGATGCTGTTTTATTCATGGAAACTTGCTTTGGGAATATTTACAGTGGGAATTTTATTTGTTACAGCCTCTGCTTTAATTACGAAAAAACAGATGAAGACACAGCTTCAGATGCAGAACGTCATTGGCAAAATGGCTGGTATAGAGCTTGAAATAATTTCAGGTATTTTAAAGATACGGGCATGCGGAGCAGAAGCAGAAGCTTTTTCAAGGTGGGGAACTGTATTTTCAGAAGTCCGCAAAATCAACTATGGTATTGCAAAATCAGAAGCTGTTGTTTCATTGACAGCACAAACACTCCCTGCATTAATGACACTTACTCTATTTTCACTAGCTGTTTTTTTAAAAGTCTTTGAAAATCTTGGACTCGGCTCATTTCTTGCTTTTAACATGGCTATGGGGCAGTTAAGCGCAGCAATGGCATCAATTGCCAGAACCTCATACAGTCTTTTGTTCATTGCTCCAATTTTTGCCCGTGCAAAGCCTTTACTGGAAGGTAAAACTGAAATTCATCCTGGTATGCTTGATCCTGGAGAGCTTAAAGGTTCTATTTTTATCCGTAATCTTTATTTCAGGTACGCCCCTGACAAACCTTATGTGCTTCAAGGAGTAAATATAGATATAAAGCCCGGTGAATTTGTTGCAGTAGTAGGAGGATCTGGTAGCGGTAAAACTAGCTTGCTTCGTCTTATGCTTGGTTTATATCCGCCTTCTTTGGGTTCTATCATATACGATGGCAAAGATTTAAGCAGAATTGACAAACGCAGACTGCGTCAGCAGATAGGGAGCGTTATACAAAATGGAGATTTGACACAAGGAAATCTTTTCATGAACATTGTGGGGAATAATCCTTGCGCCACTGAAGAATCTGCATGGGAAGCTGCCCGTTTAGCCGCATTAGATAAAGAGATAATGGAAATGCCCATGAAAATGCAGACTTTTGTACCGCACGGAGGCGGAACTTTTTCAGGGGGACAGCGTCAGAGGATACTTATAGCCCGAGCACTTGCAAATCGTCCTAAAATTATTTTTTTTGATGAGGCAACAAGCGCTTTAGATAATATAAGCCAGTCATTGATAATGAACAATATTGAATCAATGCAGGCAACCCGTTTTGTTATTGCACACCGTCTAAGCACAATTCAAAAGGCAGATCGAATATATGTAATGAAAAACGGAAAAGTAGCTGAATTCGGCACTTATGAAGAACTGCTGAAAAAAGATGGTGAATTTAAAAAATTAGTCCAGAGGCAGATGACTTAATCATAATTAAGTCTTTCCAAATAAAAAAAATAAGATTATCCGTTGAAGAAATCGAAGATATTTTAGATTTACTGGCTTGTGAGGATTATGCCTAATAATTCTTTATGGCTGACTAAATTTTGTTGATAATTTAAAAAATATAATTTAGTTTTGTGAAGAAACAATATCAATATAAAGGGTATGACAAATAGATTGTCATAGGTATTACAGAATAGTCGGGCCGCTATTCAATAAAAATTTATTGGAGGCAGCCATATGACCCTTTTTTATTCCAATTTAATTCCTCAAAAATCAATACATTCCATACATTCTTACATAATAATCTATAAACGAAGATAGCTGACTACCAATAACCTATTGTCTAAAAAATGGGCGTACAGTGCCAATTTTTTTGGCATATCAATTGGCATTAAGAAAATTTTGGAATGACATCTTTTTTTACGGAAATTTTTTATAGCCAGATTGAGCCAATTATAAGGGGTTTTGGGTTTAGATGAGAGTGCAAGGTCTTTTTAGTTATCATTATTGCTAGTCAATAGAATAAAAAGGATAGATAAGCTGGAGAAAATAATAAAAAAAGAAAGGTAAATTATGAATCTTAAAAAGCTATTTCAATTTTACAAATCAAAAAATGATAAAAAAGATAATGAAAATAAATTAGAAAACGAGAAAAGATCCGATGCGGATGAGCGTGATTTGACAACAAAAGAGCTTAAGCATGTTGTCGGAGGATGGTGGGGAAATATTGATAATGGTGCTACTATATCTGGGACACCCGGTAATGATTATATCACTGCTCACGGAGGCGGAGATTTGGTTTATGCTGCTGGAGGAAATGATCATGTCTGGGGCCGCGGAGGTGATGATACTATTTGGGCTCAAGCAGGTAATGATACTATATATGGTGAAGATGGCAATGACAGTATGTATGGTGAAACTGGTGATGATAATATTGATGGCGGAATAGGAAATGATAGACTTGAAGGTGGAACCGGAAATGATACGCTTTATGGTAGAGACGGAAATGATAGTCTTTTAGGTATGGAAGGAAATGACAGTCTTGATGGCGGAACAGGTAATGATACTCTTAATGCCGGAACCGGAAATGACACTATTCTTGGTGGAGAAGGCGATGACCTAATGGGTTCTATGTGGGAAGTAGATGGCGATGATAGTATGAACGGTGGGGCAGGCAATGATACTATTTATGGAGGGGAGGGCAATGATATTATAAAGGGTGGAGAGAGCAATGATGAGGTTTATGGCGGTTATGGTGACGATACACTTTCAGGCGGAGCTGGCGCTGATCTTATAGATGGCTCTTTGGGCGTTGATACAGCAGATTTCTCAGAAGATACTGGAGGTATGATTATCAATATTGAAACTGGGATTGTAATAAACGATTCAAATCATGAAGTAGATGTAATAAGAAACATTGAGAATATAACTGGATCAAATTATGGAGACAGTATTACCGGCGATGACGGTATGAATATCATTGATGGTGGAGCCGGCGATGATCATTTCGTCGGAGGGGCAGGCAATGATCATCTCAATGGCGGAGATGGTTTTGATACCGCAGCTTTTTCAGGAGCCGCAAGCGGTGTGAATGTTAATCTTGAAAATGGAACGGCTCAGGATGGATTGGGAGGGACAGATACCCTTACAAATATAGAGAATGTGAGTGGATCAAGTCATAACGATGTAATCACAGGCGATACAGGAGGCAATTATCTCGCCGGAGAAACCGGGGATGATTCTCTTTTTGGTGGTGCAGGCAATGATACAATAAATGGAGGTGCAGGCAGTGACTATCTCGATGGCGGATCAGGAGATGATAACTTTACAGGCGGTGATGGAGCAGATATCTTTGCATTTACAACCAGTGGCGGTAATGATGTAATCAATGATTTCGATGCCAACAGCGATAGAATCGTTTTGACAGGTACAGATGCGGACTGGATTTCTCTTACAGCACAATACGATGCGCAGACCAATTGTACCACCATTAATTTTGGCACTGGGGAAAACCAGACCACAATCACTGTTACAGGACAAAATATTACCCGCGATCAACTTTCAATATGGGGGAATCACCATAATTACAATTTCGAAGGTGGTTCTGGCAGTGATACCTTTAGCGCGGTGGGCGGCGATGATACGCTCTATGGCATGGATGGCAATGATTCTCTTGATGGCGGAGCTGGAAATGATTATTTAATCGGTGGGGTTGGAGATGATACCATAGACGGCGGAGCTGGTGATGATACCCTTATTGGTGAAGGTGGAAATGATCTGTTTGTTTTTACACCAGGTGGCGGCAATGATTCTGTCAATGATTTCAATCCTGCCACTGATAAGATTGTTTTAGAGGGAACAGATGCTGATTGGAATTCTCTTACAGCCGAATATAATTCTGAACAGAATGCGACTTTTATTCATTTCGGCTCAGGAGAAAATATGACCACCATAACAGTCTCAGGACAAAATATTACACGAGATCAATTGTTGGTATGGGGAGATCATGATAAAGACTATATGACGGGCAACTCTGGAAATGATACTTTCGAGGCTGGCATTAGTGATGATACGCTCTATGGCGAAGCTGGAAATGATTATTTAGATGGTGGAACTGGAAACGATTATTTGGATGGCGGAACTGGAAACGATATATTAGTAGGAGGAGAAGGGAGCGATATTTTTGCTTTTACAACAGGTAGAGGGAATGACACTATCAATGATTTCAATCCTGCCACTGATAAGATTGTTTTAGAGGGAACAGATGCTGATTGGAATTCTCTTACAGCCCAATACAATTCTGAACAGAATGCGACTTTTATTCATTTTGGCACAGGGGAAAATATGACCACAATAGTCGTAGCAGGACAGAATATTACACATAATCAACTGTCAACATGGGGAAATCATCACACAGGAAGCGCTGGAGCAGACACGCTTGTTGGTGCCGATGGTTCTGATACCATATATGGAAAAGACGGGAATGATATGTTATATGGGGGTGAAGGCGATGACCGCATTCAAGGAGACATGGGGAATGACTCTGTATTGGGCCAAGATGGAAATGATCTCCTTTCTGGAGGATCTGGTACAGACACGGTTGATGGCGGAACTGGTTCTGATAGCATTTATGGCAATGCCGGGAATGATACACTTTATGGCGGAGCTGGTGATGACAGCCTTTCAGGAGGAAGCGGCAATGATTTCATAGACAGCGGATCTGGAGATGATATTCTTTCAGGCGGCATGGGCAGTGATGTCTTTGCATTTACATCTGGAAACGGACATGACGTCATTGACGATTTCGATGCAGTTTCGGATAGGATTGTTTTATCCGGTACAGATGAGGACTGGAATGCGCTTACATCGGAATTTTCCGAAGCAAACAATTCGACCACTATTCATTTCGGTATTGGAGAAAACCATACCGTCATCACCGTTTCTGGGCAAAATATTACACGAGATCAACTTTTGATCTGGGGAGATCACGCCAATGATCTGATAGACGGGAGTTCTGGCAACGATACACTATCTGGCGGTGTTGGCAGCGATACCATATCAGGCGGGACCGGCAATGATACACTTAATGGCGGATCCGGAAATGACAGCATAGATGGAGGCTATGGAATCGATACGGTTACCTACGATTCAGCCAAAGGAAGCGTCAATGTAAATATTTCTTCAGGTACTGCCAATGATGGTGAGGGAGGAGCCGACACTTTAATCGGTATAGAGAATGTCACTGGATCTAACTATAACGATACCATTGTAGGAGATGACCATGCAAACATCATCTCTGGAGGAACCGGCAATGATCTCATTGATGGAGGCGAGGGAACTGATACTGTTACTTATGATTCAGCTAAAGGGAGCGTCAATATCGATCTTTCTTCAGGTACTGCCAATGATGGTGAGGGTGGAACCGACACTTTAATCGGTATAGAGAATGTAACCGGATCTGATTATGATGATAACATTGTCGGTGACGACCGTACAAACCTTATCTCTGGCGATACAGGTAATGACAGCCTGTCAGGAGATGCCGGAGATGATACGCTGTTTGGCGGCGCCGGAAACGATACGCTTTATGGCGGTACAGGAAATGACAGACTTTCAGGCGGTACAGGAGACGATATCATTGATGGAGGTACCGGAGATGATATCCTTTCAGGAGGAAGCGGCAATGACATTTTCGTATTCACCCCTGGCGGCAGCAATAAAGTAATCAGCGACTTCAATCCTGGCAGTGACAAAATTATTCTGCAGGGAACGGTTGATGATTGGAATCTTCTAACAACCGAATACAGTGAAGATGACAATGCAACCACCATCCATTTCGGCACAGGAGAAAACATTACCACCATCACTGTCATAGGGCAAAATATTACATCTGATCAATTAAATAGCTGGAAGGATGACAACTCGATTAATTTTAGCCATAGAGTCAGAGGCAGCGCCGGCAATGATATACTATTTGGTGGTTCTGGAGACGATACTATCGAAGGCGGGGCTGGGAACGATTCTCTTACAGGCGGCGCTGGAAGCGATATCTTTGCGTTTACATCCAGGGGTGGGAATGATGTGATCCATGATTTCAATGCCAACAGTGATAAGATCGTTTTACAGGGAACAGATGCTGACTGGAATTCTCTTACAGTTCAATACAGCGAGGAAAACAATTCAACTGTCATCAATTTCGGCACAGGTGAAAACATGACCACCATCACCGTTGCAGGAGAAAATATTACGCGTGATCAACTGTCAATATGGGGAGGGCATCTCTTTAATCAAACTTTGAGAGGCGGCACTGCCACAGACGTGATTGCTGGAGGCACTGGTTCTGATACCATCTATGGAAACGACGGGAATGATACAATTGCCGGCGGTGGTGGAAATGACAGAATTCAAGGAGACATGGGGAATGATTCTGTACTGGGTGAGGATGGAAATGATCTCTTATCTGGAGGAGGTGGAACAGATACACTTTTGGGCGGAGCTGGTTCTGACACCCTTTATGGAAACTCCGGGGATGATGTGCTCGATGGCGGTGCAGGAGATGACAGCCTGTCAGGAGGAAGCGGCAGGGATGTCTTTACGTTTACAGCCGAAAGCGGTAATGACGTCATTGAAGATTTCAATGCCAGTGAGGATATGATATCTTTATCAGGTACAAATGCAGACTGGGAATCATTAACAGCAGAGTTCAACGAAGAAACCAATTCAACCACCATCAATTTTGGTATAGGAGAAAACCATACTGTCATCACTGTTGTTGGACAGAATATTACACGCGATCAACTTTTGATATGGGGAGGGGTATAGTGGACTGATTTGTCAAGACCAGTTTTTTAATTTTTGCTCGATTTTTTTAAATTGAATTATTATATATTTCAGTAGGAGTTTTATATTTTAAAGCCTGATGTAATCTTTTACAATTATAAAACTCAATATATTTCTTTAATCCTTCTTTTAACTCTTTTACATCTCTATATTCAGTAATGTATATATTTTCATATTTTAGTGTCCTAAAAAATCTCTCAATTGCAATATTATC
>PDZT01000221.1 GCA_002753105.1 Deltaproteobacteria bacterium YD0425bin50
TATCATCAGACTGGTTTTTAGTAAAGCGCGGTCAAGAAAAGCCAGTCGAAGTTTTTTTGCATCCCGGAGATAAGGGGTTGTAAATCCATGTCGATACTTTCCTTACGCGGATTGGTCAAAAGATATCATGAACGGCAGGTGGTATGTGGCGTTTCTTTAGATATTGAACAAGGTCAGGTGATTGGGCTATTAGGCCCCAATGGTGCTGGCAAAACAACAACTTTTTATATGACTGTTGGAATGATTCAACCTGAGCAGGGGCAAGTTTTTATTGATCAAACAGACATTACGTCATTTCAGATGTATCTTAGAGCAAGATATGGTATTGGCTATTTACCTCAGGAATCTTCAGTATTTAAAAAATTAAGTGTTTATGATAACATATTTGCTATACTTGAAATGAGAGGTATAGACCGGAAAGAGAACATAAAGAAAACAACGAGTTTGCTTGAAGAAATGGGAATAGGTCATCTATTTAAGCAGAAAGCAGTTGTGCTTTCCGGGGGAGAAAGAAGACGCCTTGAAATTTGTCGAGTACTTGCAATTGATCCCAAATTTATCTTGTTGGATGAACCATTTGCTGGTATTGATCCTATGGCCGTAGCCGATATCCAAACCATGATTCGTCATTTAACTCATCGAGGTATTGGGGTTTTAATCTCCGACCACAATGTACGGGAAACATTAGGTGTATGTGACAGTGCTTATATTTTAAGTGATGGTAAAGTGATTGAATCGGGATCTCCGGATTCAATTGCATCAAGTGAAATTGCCCGAAAAATATACTTGGGAGAAACTTTTAGGTTATAACCATGGGAATCGAATTAAGGCAAAATTTACAACTCAGCCAACAATTAATCATGACGCCTCAATTGCAGCAGGCCATCAAACTGTTGCAGCTTTCCAGGCTAGAACTGATGGATGTTATCCAACAAGAATTAGAACAAAACCCCGCACTTGAAGAAGTCCAAGAACCTGTACAAGACATACCCTCTATAGAATCTCCCCCTGAAGAATTCCTAACTACAGGCATAACAAGCGCACAGCAGGTTGAAATCACCGAAAAAGTTCCAAATGATATGGATTGGGATAATTATTTAGATGAGTATAATTCAACCAGTAAAGTACAATATGAATTTGAAGACAAAGACTCTCCCAGTTATGAATCCTATGTAGCGGAAAAAAAGTCATTAACCGAGCACCTGATGTGGCAGCTTGTGATGATATCGCCATCAAAACAGGATCACGACATTGGAAGGCTTATCATTAACAGTTTGGATAAAGACGGATATCTTGATATTGAATTGCAGGAAATTGAGCGGTTGAGCGGTGCTGATATGCAAGATGTTGAGAGGGTTTTATATTTACTTCAAACATTTGATCCGATTGGCGTATGTGCGCTTGATTTAAGGGATTGTCTTCTTATTCAGGCAAGGCATCTCGGATTAGATGATACACTAGTAACAGATATTATCCAAGACCACATTAAGCATCTTGAAAATAAAAATTATAAAGCCATCTGTAAGGCATTAAAAATCACGATGGAAGAAGTTATTCAGGCGGTTAATATTATTCGGGAATTTGAACCTAAACCCGGAAGATTATTTTATGATGATGCCCCTGTATATATCATACCAGATATTTTTGTTTACAAAGTTGAAACCGATTTTCTCATCTTTTTAAATGATGACGGTCTGCCTAAACTCCATATTAACCCGTATTATAAAAAAGCGATTGAAAAAGGTGAAAAAATACCAGCCAATACAAAAGATTATCTGCAAGAAAAAATGAATGCAGCCGCATGGCTTATCAAAAGTATTCATCAACGCCAAAAAACAATATACAGTGTTATGAAAAGTATTGTTAAATTCCAACGGGAATTCTTTGAAAAAGGCAGTGGATATTTAAAACCCATGGTTCTTAGAGATGTTGCAACAGATATCAGTATGCATGAATCGACGATTAGTCGGGTAACAACCAATAAATATGCATTTACCCCTCAGGGAACTTTTGAATTAAAATATTTTTTTAATAGTTCAGTCAACAGTGTGGTAGGTGATGCGCTGGCATCAATGAGTGTTAAAGAAAAAATTAAACAGATTATTGAAAATGAAGACCCAAGAAATCCGTATAGCGATGATAAAATCGTTGAAATTCTTAAAAAATCAAATATAGATATTGCAAGACGTACTGTAGCTAAATATCGAGATATGATGAACATACTGTCTTCCAATAAACGAAAACAATATTAAGGAGATATGATCATTATGCAAACATCTGTTACGTTTAAAAACATGGATTCATCAGAACCACTTAGAGAATATGTCCATAAAAAATTATCACGATTTGATAAATTGTTGGACAATCCTGCAGAGGCAAATGCTGTGCTTTCGGTTGAAAAAATCAGACATATTGCAGAAATTAACTTAACTGGTGATAAACTGAACTTGTATGCAAGAGAAGAAAGCAGCAGCATGTATTCCTCTATTGATATGGTAGTCGATAAATTAAAAAAACAGATTAAGAAGAGCAAGCAAAAAATTCGAGACACCCGGATTGGTGCCAAAGAAAGTATCAAAGACAAAGAAGTGGTTACAGAAGATGAAAACGAAGGAGATGATGATGATGACGAGGATGACCAGAGTTCGGGGCGACTTGTTGTAGAAAATATTGAATATAAACCGATGAATGTTGAAGAAGCAATTTTACAATTTGATCTCGTTAAAGAATCTTTTCTCGTGTTTACCAATTCGGAAACACAATGTGTAAATATCCTTTTTCGTCGAAAGGATGGTGATGTTGGTTTACTTCAACCAAACCCATAAATTAAATTACGAATTAGAAATTACGAGTTACGAGCGATACTGTTCAATTATTGCCAATCGTTAACAAAGAGATCATATGAAAATTGTTGATATCTTACATAAAGAAATGATCATGGACAATTTAAAAGCCCGTGATAAAAAAGGCGTTCTTGAAGAACTACTTGACCCAATTCATCATGTGGATAAAGAACTCAATAAACATGAATTGGTTAAAGTACTGTTGGAAAGAGAACGTCTTGGAAGTACAGGTATCGGTGGGGGAATTGGTATCCCCCACGGGAAATCATCCAAGATTCAATCCATGATTATTGGCTTTGGATTAAGTCGTAAAGGGGTTGATTTTGAATCCATTGATGGAAAACCAACTCATATTTTTTTTCTTCTCTTAACTCCAGAAAATTCTGCGGGTTTACATCTAAAATTTCTAGCAAGAATTGCAAAAATGTTACAGGTTCAGGATTTTAAAGAAAAAATAATGAACGCAACAAATCGAGATGAGATTTATGCCATAATTCAAGAAGAAGAAAACGACCTCATCGATATATAGTTTTTAACCTCATACTGCATGATTGATAATGAAAAATTCACTTTTTCAGATAGGTGGTGCCTTTTTACAGGAAACCATATCTATCGTTAAAGGCGCTGGTAACTTTACCTATGGCACATTAAAAATTTCAAGCGCTTTTATTCCATTAACCAAGCTGCTCGCAAAAGAAGAAAATATTGATATCCCAGAGCTTCGGTATGCCATTGATGTTATCTTTCAAGCACTTTACAAACATCCAATCACCAAACACGGCCATAAAGTAACGCAATATTTGCGCATTCATAACCTTATCCCAAATGAACAAACCACTGAACAATTAATTCGTTATCTTGTAGAACAAGTCCTTTTACGTAGTCCAATTCCTATACCTGAAGTGTTAATCAACGAATTCTGGAACTTTTTTCATGAATTGTTTAGTCAACCCGAACTCAAAGGCCTTGTTGAACTCAATTTAGATATTATCCGATTATTACTGAAAAGTTATGAACCACTGCTTGTTGATGTGATTAACCTGTTAAAAGAAGCCAAGCGCATTAACCAATCGTTTGTGATTGACGTAGTTAAACGCGTTAAAATTGTGCGCAACGATCTTACCATTATTAAACGTCAAATCAAGGCACTGAGATATTTAAAGCCTTTTTTTATGACAGATCCAAAAGATTTTAAAACGCAAGCGAAAATTGTTGCGCGGATGGTCAGAGAATTCGGTCCATTTTTTATTAAAATGGCACAGGTTGCTGCATCAAATTCTGATTTTTTACCCGAAGAAATATCGCAGGAACTTATAGTATTTCAAGAAGATGTACCGCCAATGACTGCTGATGAAGTGCTCAAAGTTTTTGAAGAGACTATTGGTAAAAAACCGTATGAATGTTATTTTGATTTTAATGTTGAAAAACCAATTAAATCGGGATCAATTGGGTGTGTATATTTAGCTAAAAAACCAACCTATATCAATGGTAATGAAGTGTTAATTCCTGTTGTTGTCAAAGTCGGACGTTATGGCTTGGACAGAGAATTTTTAATGGGAAAAACAGTCATTGGATTAGCTTTATTAAGCAGCAACTATTGGGCACCTCATTCCAAATTAGCCCCTTTCTTAAATGCATGGCAAGAACAAGTGGATCAATTTGTCGATGGCTTTCAGAAAGAACTGAACTTTGAACATGAAGCTGAAATTCAGGAAAAATTTGCAGAACGAAGTAAAGATTCAACCATTTGGAAAGTCCCACGCGTATATTTTTCCTCTAAATGTATCCTTGAGATGGAGTATATTCCTGATGCAGTAAATATTTCACATGCTATCGATATATTTACCTCTTCAAAAACGCGTATTCAATTCTCACGCCAGCTTGCTTCACGTTTCTTATATACCGTATTGATGCATATTTTTATCTATCAGGAATTTCATGGTGATCTGCATCCCGGAAATGTTCTAATTAACTCCAAAGGTGACTTATTTTTTATTGATTGGGGGAATTGTGTGAATATGCAGGGGAAATGGAAACCTGTATGGAGATATGCAGCAGGAGCAATATGCGCAAATGTTGAATTATTAGCACAAGCGCTGATTGATATTAGTGCTGACCCTGTATATCAAGAAAGCCGACGGTCGTATATTATAGCTACGTTAACAGATACATTAAAGAAAAAGAATGTGGCCCCGTTAGGAAAAAATTTTGTATTTCAATTAAACCTTGAAGGATTAACTGGACTGCATCGCCGCTTTCAGGTAGCCATGCAGCTCATGTCCAATACACAACATTTAGGTATCGTGGTCAAAGGTGAGTACATGCACTTATCCCGATCTTTAGCTGCATTGATTGGCACTTATTTAAAACTATACAAGCAGGTTCCAATCTTTTTTATCCCATTTGACTTTTTTAAAACCCTGACTCTTTTTCCAGTTGAATATATGAAAGATATGTATCGGGTAAATCCAATTCTGTTTAAAAAACAAATTATTGAAAAAGTTCCCGTTCCTTTTTGGATAAAACAGAATACTCTAAATTATCCATCTTTAGAAATTCATTGAAATTATATGCTATCCAATTGATTAACGTAATCTAACTCCACGAAATAATATGAAAAACTACAATATTGTTATTATCACAGGGTTGTCTGGATCTGGAAAAAGCACTGCGCTGGGTGCGTTTGAGGATGCTGGGTTTTATTGTGTTGATAATATGCCAGTTGAACTTTTACCTAAATTTCTTGAACTTCCAATAGAAAGTACAACTCAGATTTGTGGACTTGCATTTGTTATGGACCTTAGAGATAAAGGGTTTATTGCAAAATATCCACCTATATTTGAAAAACTGAAACATGACGGCTATAAGTATGAAATACTGTTCTTAGAAGCTGATGAAAAAATTCTTGTTCGTCGATATAGTCAAACCCGCAGACATCATCCTTTATTAACAAGTAATAACCTGATAGAAGGTATTCAAACAGAACGTGATCAATTAACAGCTTTAAGAAAAATTGCAGACAAAATCATTAATACCACCAATTATACGATTCACGAACTCAAATCTGCAATCAAACAATTTGCACAAAAGCATATTACCATTAATGAGATGCGGATATACATTATTTCATTTGGTTTTAAATATGGTATTCCTAGTGAAATAGATATGTTAATGGATGTTCGGTTTTTACCTAATCCTTTTTTTGTTCCAGAATTAAAAGCATTTGATGGAGAATGTGAACCTGTTCGAAATTATGTAATGCAATCTGAAGTGGCTCAGAAATTTTTAACAAAATTTTTCGATATGGTAGAATTTCTCATACCTTTATACAAAAAAGAAGGAAAAGCATACTTAACCATTGGTATTGGTTGCACAGGTGGAAAACACCGATCAGTGGCTATTGCAAGAGAACTGCATACTTATCTAAGCAAGCGTACTGAATCTATTGAGCTTAATCATAGAGACATTGAGCTAGAATAAATGGATTGAAATGATTGGCATTATCATTGTTACCCATCATGAACTTGGAAAAAATTGTATAAGTACTGCACAATCTTTATTGGGAAAAACTGTTGAATCAGTGGTATCCATATCCATCGATCTGAAAGTCAGTACCAAAGAACTACATGATCTGATTGCTGATCACATTCATATGCTTAATCACCTTGAAGGGATATTATTATTAACCGACATGTTTGGAACGACTGCATCTAATCTATGTTTTTCTTTTCTACAAAAAGGCCGAACAGAAGTGGTAACAGGCATCAATTTACCTATATTACTTAAAGCGATACAACTTCAACACAATCAATCCATTTCAGACGTGGCTGCAGAATTAGAAAATTATGGTAAAAATAGCATCATGTTAGCGAACCGACTCATTGAAGGCAATAAAGTCAGCAAATCTTAAATACAATGAACATGTTAAGTTAGGGAGATGGAATATGAAAAAAATAAACATGACATTATCAACATCATTATTGATTATTATGGGTATCTTTATCTTTCTATATGG
>PDZT01000222.1 GCA_002753105.1 Deltaproteobacteria bacterium YD0425bin50
GAACCTTGTGTTCGCCCTTACGGTACATTACCCAACATGTTTGGACGGATTTTTAGGGGTTTCAAATCTCATGATTCATTTTATTTCGATTTATTCAGTCCCCCAACCTTTAAATACGCCCATGTCTAAATAAATAACACGCACGGTTTCTTGTTTATACCTTCCTTATAATTCATAATTTGTGATGAAAAGCAATATCCATATTAATAAAAAATCTCTTCATCAAAAAACGCATCTCTTAACAATTTTTTTACACTATTGGGCCATTTCTTTACACCATTTTTGCTCATCTTTATGATAAAACGGAAACAGACTGGAGGTGAGAAAAATGGATGGTTTATATGTGGGTATCGTGATTATTTTTTTTAGTATTACAGGCCTGCTCATAAAAGTGTTTGGAAAAATTTAAGGGGGAAATCATGGAACTATTTTATTGGATAGGAGGAATAGCAGCTTTTTGCCTATTAGTATATCTCATCATTACACTGATGAAACCGGAGGTATTCTCATGACAACAAATGGAATCATACAAATCAGTTTATACTTTATCGTTCTATTGGTTTTTATCAAACCACTTGGCACTTATATGGCAAAAGTCTATCAAAATGAGCCAGTAGCACTGGGGCGTATAGTTAGACCCATTGAAAGATTAATATACCGTATCTGCGGTATTGACATGAAAGAAGAGATGACTTGGCAAAACTATGCGATATCCATCATTGGGTTTAGTTTTATTAATTTTATTTTTTTATATTTCTTACAGCGTCTTCAAAAAATACTGCCATTCAATCCACAAGAATTTTCTGCTGTATCACCGGATTCATCATTTAATACAGCAGTTAGTTTTGTTACAAACACAAACTGGCAAGGATATGGCGGTGAAACAACCATGAGCTATCTAACCCAGATGTTGGGATTAGGATTGCAAAATTTTGTATCTGCTGCTGTGGGTATGGCAGTGTTAATAGCCCTTATAAGAGGATTTTCAAGGCGTAGTGTAAAAACCATTGGAAATTTCTGGCTCGATCTTACGCGCGGTATGCTGTATATTCTCATTCCATTATGTTTGATCTTTTCGCTCATACTTGTATCTCAAGGCGTGATACAGAATTTTAGTCCTTATAAAAAAGCACAAATGCTCGAAGATACTAAAAATGAACAGATGTTACCGATGGGGCCTGCGGCTTCACAGATTGCTATCAAACAGCTTGGAACCAATGGCGGCGGTTTTTTCAATGTGAATTCGGCTCATCCTTTTGAGAACCCAAACCCTATTTCAAATTTTTTAGAAATGCTGTTAATTCTTCTTATCCCTGCATCGCTTTGCTATACCTTCGGCTATATGGTTGGTGATATAAGACAGGGGTGGACGCTTCTTATTGCAATGATGATCATTTTAATACCATTGCTGTTCTTCTGCTATTTTTTTGAACAACAGGGAAACCCGAATTTTGCTTCAATGGGAATAGACCAATCCGCAAGTCAGCTTCAGTCAGGCGGCAATATGGAAGGAAAAGAAGTTCGCATAGGGATAGTAAATTCTAGCATTTGGGCAATCGCAACTACTGCTGCCTCTAATGGCTCGGTGAATGCTATGCACGATTCTTTTAGTCCTTTAGGAGGATTATTTCCCTTATTATTGATACAGCTAGGTGAAATTATATTTGGAGGAGTGGGTTCGGGTCTTTATGGCATGGTTGTATTTGCAATTATTGCTGTATTTGTATCAGGGTTAATGGTAGGCCGTACACCAGAATATCTGGGTAAAAAGATTGAATCTTACGAGATGAAAATGGCTTCCATAGTTATTTTAATACCGGCAGCATGTGTGCTTTTAGGAACTGCAATTGCGGTAGTATCAAAGGCTGGTGTTGCAGGCGTTTCAAATCCCGGACCGCATGGATTCACTGAAATTCTGTATGCATTTTCTTCAGCAGCAAACAACAATGGCAGTGCATTTGCCGGACTTTCTGCGAATACGAAATTTTATAACACATTACTTGGTATTGCCATGCTCTTTGGCCGTTTCTGGGTAATGATACCCGTTTTAGCCATTGCCGGGTCATTGGCTGCCAAAAAACATGTACCGATAAGTTCTGGAACGTTACCAACACATACACCACTATTTATCGTTTTATTGGTAGCAATTATCATGTTGGTTGGCGCACTTACATTTTTTCCCGCACTCTCATTAGGGCCTATTGTAGAACAGATTATAGCAGGATAACCGATTAAGAGGAGGATAACCAATATATATTATGGATAAAAAAACGAAATCAAGCTCTCTTTTTGAACACAACATTGTGCGTAGAGCGCTCATAGAATCAATTATAAAATTAAGCCCGCGCTATCAAATAAAGAAGCCAGTTATGTTTGTTGTTGAAGTGGGAAGCCTTTTTACTTCATTACTATTCATGTATTCCCTTTGGGTTCCCGGAAAAGAATCCCCTGCATTTATACTGTCAGTTACCTCATGGCTTTGGTTTACGGTCATTTTTGCAAATTTTGCTGAATCAATGGCTGAAGGCCGCGGCAAAGCGCAAGCAGATTCGTTACGCAGTTCAAGAAAAGATGTTATGGCCAAGAAGCTATCAAAGCCTGATCCAAAGTCTGCGATTACGAATGTACCTTCATCGGCTTTAAGAAAAGATGATTTTGTTTTAGTTGAAGCGCAAGACATCATACCCGGTGATGGCGAAGTTATCGCAGGTGTTGCATCAGTAAATGAAAGCGCTGTAACGGGAGAGAGTGCACCAGTTATCAGAGAAAGCGGCGGTGATTTTAGTGCTGTTACCGGTGGAACTCTGGTGCTGTCAGATTGGTTAGTGGTAAAAATTACCACAAATCCCGGTGAAGCCTTTTTAGATAGGATGATCTCTATGGTTGAAGGTGCCAAAAGACAAAAAACGCCCAATGAAATAGCGTTAGACATTTTATTGGCAGGACTAACGATCATATTTCTTCTTTCTACAACAACACTGTTGCCTTTTTCGATATTTAGCGTCGCTGTTCAAGGAAACGGAAGTCCTGTTACCTTGACAACGCTTGTAGCACTTCTTGTTTGTCTTATTCCCACAACCATTGGAGGGCTTCTTTCTGCCATTGGTATTGCAGGTATGGATCGCATGATACAGGCAAATATCATAGCAATGTCTGGTCGTGCTGTTGAGGCTGCGGGTGATGTAGATGTTCTTTTATTAGATAAAACCGGTACAATAACGCTTGGAAACAGGCAGGCTACGGCATTTATCCCAGCCAAAGGTGTGGATGGACGAACGCTTGCGGATACAGCCCAGCTTGCATCACTTGCTGATGAAACTCCAGAAGGAAGAAGCATCGTTGTTTTCGCTAAGGAAAAATATGGCATTCGTGAACGAGACATTCATTCTCTTGGAGCAACATTTGTCCCATTTTCAGCTCAGACACGAATGAGTGGCGTAAATCTTGGAGGCAGGGAAATAAGAAAAGGCGCAGTTGATGCAATGGAAGAATACGTAAAAAAACAAGGAGGGAAAATTTCACAGGATATTCATAGCACAGTGGAAGAAATAGCCCGCGAAGGAGGCACGCCATTAGTTGTTGCCGAAAATCAAAAGATTATTGGAATTATACGACTGAGTGATATTGTCAAAGGCGGAATTAAAGAAAGATTTGCTGAGCTGAGACGTATGGGCATAAAAACAATTATGATCACCGGTGACAACCCGCTTACAGCAGCAGCAGTCGCAGCAGAAGCAGGAGTGGATGATTTCCTTGCCCAAGCAACACCTGAAACTAAATTGAAACTCATTCGCGAAAATCAAGCAGGAGGCAGATTGGTGGCCATGACTGGAGACGGTACCAACGATGCGCCGGCTTTAGCACAGGCTGATGTGGCTGTTGCTATGAATTCAGGCACTCAGGCTGCCAAAGAAGCTGGAAATATGGTTGATCTTGATTCTAATCCTACAAAGTTGATAGAAGTAGTACAAATTGGCAAACAACTCTTAATGACGCGAGGCACCCTGACTACCTTTAGCATTGCAAACGATGTTTCAAAATATTTTGCCATATTGCCAGCAGCTTTTTCTACGGTATATCCAGAACTTAACGTATTAAACATCATGCGGCTATCTACACCGCAGACTGCAATTTTATCTGCGGTTATCTTTAATGCGCTGATTATCATATGTTTAATTCCTCTTGCTCTGCGCGGCGTTAGATATCGGGCTGTAGAAGCGTCTATTCTGTTGCGAAATAATCTCCTTATCTATGGAGTTGGCGGTTTTGTTGTTCCATTTATGGGTATCAAGGCAATCGATAGCCTTCTATCTTTATTACCTATTTTTTAAAGGAACTATAGTTTTGTATTTTTTGTCATTCCCACGAAAGTGGGAATCCAGAATGCTTGATTTTACTGGATTCCCGCTTTCGCGGGAATGACGATCGCTATTTTTGTATAATAAGTCATTTTAATAGGTTATAAAAACTGCAAAAGTATAGAAAGGAAATAACAATGCTTAACACAATAACAAATGCAATCAGATTATTCATTGTTTTCACTATCCTTACCGGAATTATTTATCCTTTGGCTGTCACAGGACTTGCTCAGGTATTTTTTCCTGCTCAGGCAAATGGGAATATTATTATGAAAAATGGTAAATCTCTTGGTTCTTCTCTTATAGGTCAGCCATTTACAGACCCCACCTATTTCTGGAGCAGGCCATCAGCTACACAGCCGTTTGCATATAATGCCGCTTCATCTACAGGTTCAAATCAAAGTCAGAGCAATTCTCATTTACTTCAATCGGTTAAGAAGAGAATAGCAGAATTAAAACAGGCAGACCCTTCAAATACTAACCCTATACCTGTCGATCTGGTAACAGCCTCAGGAAGTGGACTTGATCCACATATTAGCCTTGCATCTGCTTTTTATCAGATGGCAAGAGTAGCAAGAGAACGGCAAGTTGATGAATCGAAAATTTACGAGCTTATCGAAGCGAATACTGATAAAAGACAATTTGGCATTCTCGGTGAACCCGCAGTGAATGTGCTTAAATTGAATTTAGCGATTGATGAGCTTGGAAGGAAATAAAAAATGCCAGAAACACGTCCAAATCCTGATCTTTTATTAGAACAGGTACAAAAAGAAGAGGAACGTAATCGCCGTGGAAAATTGAAGATATTCTTCGGTGCCGCGCCCGGTGTAGGAAAAACGTATGCTATGCTTGCCGCTGCCCGCCAAAAGCGTTCTGAAGGACTTGATATTGTGGTTGGGATTGCTGAAACGCATGGTCGGGAAGATACAGCGGTTCTTCTTGAAAGCATGGAAGTGATAGAACGTCAACGCATAGAATATCACGGAACAATTCTCTCGGAATTGAATATAGATGCTGCGTTAGTTAGAAAACCTGCACTCATCCTTGTTGATGAACTCGCACATACAAATGCACCGGGATCGCGCCATAAAAAGAGGTGGCAGGATGTATTTGAGTTATTAACAGCAGGAATAAATGTTTATACAACATTGAACGTTCAGCATTTAGAAAGTCTCAACGATATTGTAGCACAGATTACAGGAATCGTGGTAAGAGAGACCTTACCAGACTCTGTGCTTGATCGTGCTGATGAAATTGAACTTATTGATCTTCCGCCTGAAGAACTTCTGATAAGGCTTAAAGAAGGAAAAGTGTATGTTACTGAACTCGCGGAGCAGGCAAGAAAACATTTTTTTCGCAAAGGAAACTTACTTGCATTGCGAGAACTTGCTTTACTTAGGGCCGCACAGCGTGTGGATGAACAGATGCAACATTACAGGCGTGTTAAAGGCGTTAAGGATGTTTGGCCTGCTGCGGAGCGAATTATGGTTTGCGTTGGGACTAATCCTCGTTCAATTCGACTAATCCGTGCTGCCAAGCGTATGGCAGCAGGTTTGCGAGCTGAATGGATTGTCGTTACTATAGAGGCACCTTCAAAGGTAAAGCCTTCAGAAAGCGACTTCATTAAGCTTTCCGAACATATGAGACTTGCGGAAAGTTTAGGCGCTGAAACGGTTACGCTTTCGGGACATAAGGCAAGTGAAGAAATTTTAAACTATGCACGATCTAGAAATGTTACCAAAATTATTGTCGGAAAACCAACACATCCTCGTTGGAAAGACAAGATATTTGGGTCTCTTCTTGATGAGATTGTACGTGGAAGCGGTGATATCGATGTGTATGCGATAACGGGTGATTCAATAGAACCAGTACAAAATATTGCATCAAAGCATGCTATGCGCACATGGCATAAACGAGACTGGCTTTTGAGTATTGTTTCTGTGGTTATATGTACCAATTTTGCTATTCTCATTTTTCCCTATGCTACCCTTGTTGACGTTGCAATGATGTACCTTTTGGAAATTGTCTTTATAGCAAGTTTTACAAACAGTAAACGGGCATCTCTATTAGCAACATTGCTTAGTGTGGCTGCATTTGACTTCTTTTTTGTTCCACCCTATTTAACGTTTGCTGTGAGTAATGCGAAATATATATTTACTTTTGGTGTTATGTTTATCATAGCATTTGTAACAAGCAGATTGACATTACGGGTACGTGAACAGGCAAATGCCGCCCGTCAAAGGGAAAAAAGAACAGCAGCGCTTTATAAACTTTCCAGAGAACTTGCGCGTGAAAGAAAATTAGACAGGCTGTGTGCTGCTACCATAAAGCATATTACTGATGTTTTTTTATGTGAATCCATTATTCTCCTGTCTAATGAAAAGGGTAGATTAATGTTAAGATTAGCTGATGATAAACCTTTTTCGCTTGATGAAAGGGAATTTGGTGTTGCTCAATGGGCTTGTGATCACAATCAACGGGCAGGTATGGGAACTG
>PDZT01000223.1 GCA_002753105.1 Deltaproteobacteria bacterium YD0425bin50
AAGGTTAAGCATTTTTTGTGCGGTCCATAGCTGACCCGGATGAGGTTTATGCTTATGAATAAAAGGATGAAAAGACTGGTTGGTTCCACGTAGGCCTTGAAGGAATAAAGCATGAGCAGCCATAGCAATAGAACATACTATTCTGGCATCATAAATACAGTTTGCTGCAATTCCTGTCATTACAGATGTGCCATTGATAATGGATAACCCTTCTTTAGGGTTTAAGGATATGGGGTTTAACCCTAAGCGTTTTAATGCGTGAAGTGCATCCACATCTTGACCATCTATGGAGACTTGATAGCATGAATCCAAACCCATAAGTGAACCAGCAATATAGGATAGTGGGACGAGATCACCACTTGCACCAATAGAACCCATATCATACACATGAGGTGTAATGGCATTGTTTAAAAAAAGTATAAGCCGGTGAATAATTTCTATTCTAACCCCGGATACCCCAATTAGAAAAGAATTGGCTCTTAAAAGCATTGCAGAACGGACATCTTCATTGGATAAACGATTTCCCGTTCCTGTTTTATGAGGCCAAGGAAGATTATTTTGTAACAGGATAGCTTCTTCTTTTGGGATTGCAATATTTGACATACCACCAAAATTTGATGTTACTCCATATATCGGTTCGCCTGATTCAACAGCATTATTAATATAATCTACAGAGGCTTGAATACGTTTAGCAATAGTTTCATTACCGGATAGTATTACTTGATACGCAAAACGAGCTACATTCACGACATCATCAATGCTTAAGGAATCACCCTTAATTACGATTTTGTGATGTATCTGTTCGGTTTCTTTGGCCGAAGAAATATTGTCTGATATCGATTGAAAAGACATTACTGCCATAACTTATTTAATCTTCCATACACATTGAATAACTTTGAGATTTGTGCCTAATGACAAGGACATCATAACCATTAAATTTTAGGCTCGAATTCAAGAACGTTTACTGAATTGTCATGGTTAGCATCTTTTGTTGGGAGGATTGAAAATGTAACGGAAAAAGTGATGTCATTTGTATTCTCATTTGTCATTTGTTTTTCATTTTTTTTTAAATATCGATTAAATAACCGCTCTGCATCTCGTTTAAATTTTAATAGGTCTTTTAACGATGCGCTGGCAGTATAACTCCCGATAAATAGGGGGACTTCAACTTCGTTTGTTTTTAATATTGAAAGACCTTCTCTATTTCTTTCGGTTATCCATGAAATGATATAATCCAAATAGTATGCCATATCTGCATTACCTACTTCAGGCCAATTCTCTAGTGCGATTGTATATAATTTTTCAGTAATACCATTTGGACCCAGCCGGGTATTGTGAAGTTTAATAAATCCAATATCTATCAGTAATTTGATGTGATAATGGACTGCCGCATTCGACATATAAAGTATTTTACCAATTTCTCGCTGGGTTTTAGGTTCACCATCCCGGAGTATGCTTAATATTCGATCACGAACCGGATGACGAAACACTTTTTTTCGCTTTATTTGATCAGGAGTTTGAACAGGTTCTCCACTATCAGGAGAATCATTCGCGTCGAGTTTGGTTAATGAAATATAAGGCATATATCACTCTCACAGGATATAATTCAGGGTTAGACTGTGTTTGAACGCATTGTTTTGAATTTTTTAAAAAAGCCCATTCAAATTTTATAAAAAAAGCCAGGTGTTATATAAAGAACAACCTGGCTTTTTTTCAGCAGCATATTATTTTACTTTTTGATCTTCTTTCTTTTTTAATTCTTCAGCGACTTTTTCTCCTTCTTTAAACATCTTCGCATAATAATCTTTTACAGCTTCTGGATCAAAATTTAAAAAAGTTCCGCCTGAAGCAAAATGCTGTTCAAAAACTTTTCCAACAGCATAGGTTGTAGCACCACCCAATACAGACATTGTTATTGCGCCTGTTGTTTGCCCAATCAATGGAATACTCTTAATAAGGCTTGCTACTGCTCCTGAAATCGATACTGGCAGACCACTTCCAAGCAAGGCAGCAAGAACATTTTTTCCTTTGTCTTGTGAAAATGGAACATTGTATTTTTTGGCTAATTTGCGTAATAAATTGAGTTGAACACCTGTTAATGCAACCAAATCAACAAGAGGCATAGGGATTAGCCCAACACCCATTGACCCTAATACATGGTTACGAATAATATTTTCAGGTTGTTCATCGGTTTGAACTGCTTCTTCTGTTTTAATTTCTTCTGTCATACTTACTTTCCTCCTTAATCAGGTTAGTTGTTTTTTTTATTGGGACATCAATATATTATATTTTGCCTCTTATAAATTTAAGTGACAAAATTTAAACATCTGGTGAAATCCACTGATTTTCTTTAGCGGTTGTTGTCGGCTCTGCATCGTTTACTTTTTCAGAATTTTCAATACAAGGTATTGTATCAATTTCTTCAGAAGATTCGTTAGTTAACACAGTTACTTCTTGACCCTTTTCATGATCTTTAATTTCCGATGGTTCTTTAATGACCGGGCTATCTATGACAGCTATTTTGTCAAGATTTTCGGTTTGTTGCCTAACCGATTCATGATGATTTGAGTCTTTTCCCTTTTCAATATTTTTAGAGAGCGCTTGGCCTTCTTTGAACATTTGGGCATAATAGTCTTTTACCTTAATCGGATCAAAATCTAAAAATGTTCCGCCTGATTCAAAATGTTGCTCAAATACTTTACCAATTGCATACGTGGTGGCACCAGCAATAATCGACATGGTAACCAGTCCAGTGGTTTGTCCAATAATAGGAATGGTTTTAATCATACTTGAAAAAAAACGTGAGAAAGCGACCGATAAGCTACCGCCTAATAAAGAAGCAATAACATGTTTCCCTTTATCTTTAGAAAAAGGGACATCATATAAGTTTGCAATTTTTCTCAACATATTTAGTTGAACTGCTGTTACGCCAACTATATCAAACACGGGGAGTGGAACTAAGCCAATTCCAACAGCAAGATGCGTATGATTTCGAATAATAGATTCGAGTTCAGGAGATGATTTGCAGTGTTTAGGTATAACCTTAATATTGTTTTCCATCGCGACCTTTAATCATGTAATTTGGGGAAATATATAAGAATTGTTATATAAATAATGCGATTATATTGTCTATTCCGTAGCTGTACTATAAAACATTGTCAATAAAATTTAACAATGTTAAGAATTAACTGTATTAAATTTTATAACTCACTATTTTTTTGACGGGTTTCGTTTGTCAGAAGCGAATATGAGTATTAATCCTATAATTGGAGTTAATAGAATCGAACCAAAAAAATATCCCCAAAAGCCTAACTTACGATTGACCCCCATTAACCCAATAAGTAAACATGCTAAAAAATATACTATTGATATCATAACCATATTTTTTTATCCCTGTGTTTTATTATTTTGGACTTTTTCTAAATATGCCAAGGCTTCTCCAACAACAAATAATGATCCTGAAATACATATTGCAGATTGCTCATTTGCAAGGGTTAATGCCTGTTGAATGGCACGATCAACTGTGGGTTGGATTTCTACATGAGTCGTTAAATTTTTAGCAATATCAAATATAATACGAGGATCAAGTCCTCGTTCATTCTGAGGACGGGTAATAATAACATGGGCACACAGGGGAACGATATATTCAAGCATGATCTTATAAGGCTTATCATCAAGAATACCTATAACCAAAACAATTTTTCGATCTTTCAAGTAAGTCGATAGATGTTTAGATAACGCTTTTGCAGCATCAAGATTATGCGCACCATCAATTAAAATATAAGGTGAAGAGCTGTATAAATGCAACCTTCCGGGCCAATAAGTATGACTTAGTCCATACCTAATATCTTCTATCGATAAACTAAGAGATTGTTCATTGAGTAGTTCACAGGCAGCCAATACTAAAGCAGCATTATGTATTTGGTAATCACCCGATAAATTGGTATGCATGTCACGCCATTCATGATGTATTCCCGAGTAATTAAAGCCTTTTTGGGATCGACGCACACGAAACGATTTTCCCAATTGGTATAATGGCGAATTCAGTTGTTTTGAAATGGTTTCTAAAACTTGGATAGCACTTTTTTGTTTTATTCCAGTAACAACAGGAGTATTTGGTTTGATAATACCTGCCTTTTCATACGCAATCTTTTCAATCGTTTTGCCTAAGTATGTGGTATGTTCAATAGATACATTAGAAATAATACTGACTTTAGGATTGATGATATTAGTTGCATCTAATCTTCCACCCATACCTGTTTCAATAATAACCCATTCGACTTTCATACGATTGAAATGATAAAAAGCCATTGCAGTGACAATTTCAAAAAAAGTCGGTTCCCTATCTTTGTAATCTATTTGTCGAACAGAATGATACGCAGAAATCACATCATCATTTGAAATATGAGATCCGTTGACTTGAATTCTTTCATTAAAAGAAACTAAATGTGGAGATGTGTATAAGCCGACTTTATAACCAGCCTGCCTTAAAATAGAAGCCAAGCCGGAAGCAATAGATCCTTTGCCATTGGTGCCGGCAATATGAATCGTATTATAGTTTAGGTGAGGATTACCTAACTGGCTCAACCCAATTTTCATGGTATCTAAACCGAGCTGGATTCCAAACCGCCTGAGGCTATACATTTCATTCAGGCATTGGCTATAGGTATCATCTAATCTATTCATTGTAATGAAAATACCCGGTTAAGATAATTTTATCTTCAACCGGGCAATCGGTAATGTTAATGGGTATAGAGAAATAATGAATCACTTAAAAAATTACGTTTTTTTTATTGATTTGCCCTTGGCAATAGCGATTCTTTGTCTTCTTAGCGCTTCTCGCATTTTTCGTCGCCTGTATTCGCTAGGTTTTTCAAAATTTTTTTTGAGTTTCAATCGCTTGAAAAGACCATCATTTTGAATCTTTTTTTTCAGAATTCGCATAGCTTTTTCAAGATCATTATCCACTACCCGAACTTCAATTTCCTTCAAACGTCTTCTCCCCTTTCTTATATAAGAATAACAACATCAAGCTCTTAAATTTATTAAAAGTTTTTTTTCTTAGCCTATAATCACGAATAAAGCAAGCAATATTTCTATAATTTAGAAAGCAATGCCTGACTGACTTCTTTCACGCCGGGCTTCCCGTCTAAAATAATATATTTTATATCTTTAGATGTTGCAGCCAAGTCTTTAAAATAATGTGCTGAGGCTAATGTGCCGATTTCAGAGTCATAATAAATATCATGGCGTTTATTAATTGCAGCTTCATCCTGATCGTCATTGCGTGTACTTAATACACCACCACAAACACGACATTTGTCGCCATTCGGTTTGATTGCATCAATAAAGATGTTGTTTGGATGGTTGTTGTCATTTGCACAAAGACGTCTGCCCATAATTCTGTTTTTAGCAGTTTCACGGTCTAATGAAATTTCAATCACGAAATTCAGCTTAATTCCCGCTTCCTTTAAGGACTCATCCAGTTTTTTAGCTTGAACTTTGTTTCTTGGAAAACCATCAAGAAGCCATCCTTTTTGGCAGTCGGCTTGTTGCAATCGATTGAGAATCATGGGAATAGTAATGTCATCGGGAACCAAATCACCTTTATCAATGTACGACTTAGCTTTTTTTCCTAATTCCGTACCATTCTTTATGTTTTCACGAAAGATAACTCCGGATTCAATATGTTGAATCTTAAATTTATCTTTTACAATGGCACCTTGTGTACCTTTACCGCTTCCATTGGGTCCAAAAATAAGAATATTCATGGCATCTCCTTCAAAGTTTAGAAATATTGTTCGCTTTTTTACTTAAACATCTCCTCATTTAATTATCGGGGTAGTATAAAAATGAAAAAGCAATGTCAAGCGTTATAGACTTCAGAAAAAAAATAAATATTTTTTAAAATAAATTATTACTTGACAAGAATGAGTAATTATATGATATGAGTAGTAGTTTAAATTATTAATCACTTCAAATTTATCTATCCATTGCTTTTCACCTCTATCACAACAGATAAGCACTGGTCCTAATAAAATTGATCGATCAAGATCAAAAAAGATCACCTCCGAATCAAAAAGATAGGTATAGCTGGTTTGTTTTGAAGGTTAATCCATAAAAAAAGATAAAAAAACGTTACGCGAAGCATGAAGATATCGTTTATATTTTTCTGGTTTTATCCTAATTTGGTAATCGGATACTATAATCATATTCGTATATAAGTTATTTAAACAACGTTATTTTTTAATTCATAACCCCCAACACGAGGTATTGATTTGATGAATCTTGCGGACTTAAAAAAGATGAAAATTAGTGAATTGACCAAGTTGGCCAAGAAGTTTAAGATTGAAGGGGCTGCCGGGATGCGTAAACAAGAATTGATTTTTACGATCCTACAGGCACAAATCGAAAAAAATGGCCTAATTTATGGTGAAGGAACGTTGGAAATCTTACCAGATGGATTTGGTTTTTTAAGAGCACCACCATGTAATTATCTTCCCGGGCCTGATGATATCTATGTTTCTCCATCACAGATCAGACGATTTAATTTACGCACGGGCGATACGGTATCTGGGCAAATTCGACAACCCAAAGAATCAGAGAGATATTTTGCATTATTAAAGGTAGAGGCAATCAATTATGAAGACCCAGAAATTGCACGTGAAAAAATATTATTTGACAATTTAACGCCTTTATATCCAGCAAAACGTATTGTTCTAGAAACCAATTTTGATAATTATCCCATGCGTA
>PDZT01000224.1 GCA_002753105.1 Deltaproteobacteria bacterium YD0425bin50
TTTCTGAATGCACTTCTAATAAAATGGCAATCGGAAAAAAAACAACTATCGAAAAAATAAAAATTTTGCGTTTTCAAATGGAAACCAGTGCTTTTTATTCGATTGCCATTTTATTAGAAGTGCATTCAGAAAAACAGCAGATTAAAAAAGTTTTTCTGAATGATTTATGGGTGAAAACCAATGAAACATGGTACCATGTTATTAAAGATCCGATTATGAAAAAAATTTTCCCTTAATAGGGTTATAAAGAAAGGCGAACTAATAATGAAAGACCTACAAATACTAAAAAATAGTTGACTTTAATAAAAAATCATGTATTGATTCCAATATTTTTTAGCGAAAAGGTTTGTAGGTTAGATTAAAAATTTGTTGTACTTTTTATTCAATGAAAAAATGGTTAGTTTTAAGCAGAAGTGGTTAAAATATGCCAAAATTTTAATCAGTTTGTTAGTAAAATAGTTAAAAAATGGTTGGTATAGAATGTGCAAGAAAAACAGCTTTTCGAAAGGAGGTGAGCTAACTTACTTATTTGTTAAGAGTTTTAGAGATAATGGTATATTACTAAAGTGTAAGTTTAATTTTGATGTGTTAATACGAGATAAATTTTTCCTATGGAGGTATTAAATGAAGAAGGTTCAGAAAATAGCTGTAATCATGAGCTTAATTTTAGCTATGTGTGCAAGCGCGTGGGCATGGAATGAAACTGACCATGTATCTGTAGCACCGAATGGAAAAGGAGATTTATTGATTTATCCTGTTTATTTTACAGGTGGCGGTTGGGATACTTATTTAACAGTTATTAATACAAGTCCTACCTTGTCAGCAGTAGCTAAGGTGGTTATTCGAAGTGCCCACCGAAGTCAGGAAGTTAGAGACTTCTTTATTTATTTGTCACCAACAGATGTCTGGACTGGAACATTGTATATGGCAAGTGATAACAAGCCTCATATTATGAGTACAGATGATAGTTGTTTGAATTCAAGCAGTACTTTTGCTAGTGCAGTTGCTCCTTTTGACATTTATTTGGAAAATACATGCGCAGGCGATACCAATACAATCGGTTATGTTGAAATTATTGAAGCAGCATGTTTTGATTTAGGTGGCCCACCAGTAGCAAAAAGCAGAATTAAAGCAGCTTATGATGGTTTAACTTCAATTTTAGCTGCAAATTCACCCCGAAATATACTGACTGGTTTAGAAGAAGTTTATAATGATATCACCGGTCAATCATTTGGTTTGAATGCTACAGTTCTCAAAAATTATGATTCTAGAGAATTGATGTCTGTTACAGTTGAAACTTTACTTGGTTTTAATTCAAGAAATTCAATAGCTGAAGTCGAAGCTGCTTTAAGCAAAAATTCTGTAGCAGTTCCATATTTTTCTAATCAATTATTTTTTGGAATTTATACATTCCCTACAAAAATGGCTGGTTTTCCTTGTAATGTTCAAGCATGGCGTGGAAAATATGCAGGATTCCCTTCACCAACTGTAGGAATTCAAACACGTGACTGTTCAGAAAATACAACAAGTTCTCCGACTGTTTTTGTTTCACCTATTGGTCAGGCCACCCCATTAACATTGTCACAGGAAGTTAACTTTCTAGTTTATGGTGATTTAAAAGTTACCTTTACAGAAGGTTGGTTTGTTATGGGACTACCTGCTGGACCAACATCTGATTTTACTGCAGATGGTTCAAGATTAGATTATTCTGGAGCACCTATCATAGCATCTTCAATTCGTCTTGATTCAGATGCCAGTGGTGCATGGTTGTATAATGCACACGATTTAGGTTCAGTATCAGTTGATAATGTATTGGAAGCTCAATATCAATATTTTATTCAAACAGATAACTAATATTGTATTAAAGAAACATTCAAATTTATGAAAACGAAAACAGGAATCATAAATTCCTGTTTTCGTTTTTTTTTTCTTGTAAGAGAGGGGCCTTTTATGAAACAAATCAAAAGAGATAAGTTAAAAACGATTTTAATTATCGGGATGTTATGTTGCTTATCTGTGGTTTTAAGAATAATACCTGAAACTTATGCAGCAGAATATCCCGATATGTACTATTCTCTGCATCAAAATCCATGGAAACCATCTAATTGTCAAGAAGGGACAGTAGGTTGTCAATCATTAATTGGCTATAAGAATATCAATAATCCCGATAATCCGCAGGCTGTGATCTGGCAATCAACTGGAGAATGTTATTTGCCTACGACACTTCTTCAAGCAATTCCTGGTCCGATTTCACCACAATATGCTGGCAGGTTTCGTGTATATATTCCACCGGGAACGATATGGATCGGTTTTGGCGTATTTACGACCCGAGATGATCCATTAGCTATTGTAGCCCGTTGGGAAGCCCCACCTTCTTGTGATCAATGTAATACAATTTCAACCAATTATTATAATTTCCCATTTACAAAAGAAAATTCGTTTGATTTCCAAACATTTCAAAATGATGTGTATTTGCAGAATGCAGGAGGTCATATTATTATTTTTTCTCATGGTAGAGGCCTATCTGAAGGATTAAGTGAGGGTGGGTGGTTGTATGTCAAAACAGTTTACGCTGCTGGCTATACGATTGGAAAAATTGAATGTACGGTTCTCGTAAAGAAAGACATGTTTGAACCTTGGTACCGTTCATATACTCAGCAAGGACTTTGGGATGCTCAAGGTGATCCGCAAATAGATGGAAATGAAATCCCTGTTGATACCTGTACGATATCAAATATTGTTTCAGAAAATCAGTGTACTTCATGCGGGTATTATTGGTGTAATAATATCTGTCAATCTCAACCTTGTAGTACAACCAATCCAACTCAAGATTGTACTTCTGCATATAATAATGGGTATAACATCGGTTATAATAAAGCTCAGTCTGAATTTGTAGTAGATTCGGATAAAGATGGGGTAATTGATGGATGGGATAAATGCCCCAATACTCAAATAAATACATATATTGATAATACAGGATGTCCTATTAATAATGATCTTAATGTTGTTAATTATCCCGCATTCGATTTTATTGAAAATACGTTAAATATTCCATATTTGTATGTTGGTGGTTTTTTCTATGAAGTTAAATTAAAATTGGTTCAAGACCAACCTTTAACCTATCCAATTTCTTTTCAATTAAACGAAACCGGCATCAGGAAAGTTGATTCCACCATTCCTTAATGTATAAAAAATTTTATTATGATTAAGAACTTAGGAGAACAAGTAATGCAACAAAGCAAAACATATGAAGTTAAAGACCTATCATTAGCAGATCAGGGACGAAAGAATTTAGAATTAGCAGAATTGAATATGAGTGCGCTCATGGAAGTGAAAAAAAAGTTTTCTCAGGAAAAACCGCTGGCTGGCGTTCGTGTTGGGTTGGCATTGCATGTAACAAAAGAAACAGGCATTTTAGTAAGAACTTTGATTGCTGGGGGAGCAGATGTGTCTATCACAGGATGCAACCCATTATCCACTCAAGATGATGTGTCCGCCGCATTAGCAGAAGAAGGCGTAAAAGTCTGGGCTTATAAAGGCGAGACCACGGAAGACTATTATCGATATATTAATTATGTTATAGATCAAAAACCCCATATTACGATTGATGATGGGTGTGATTTGGTGTCTGAAATTCATAAAAATCATCCTCATTTGATTCCACAAATTATCTGTGGATGTGAAGAAACCACAACAGGTATTATTCGTTTAAAGGCTATGGAAAAAGATAATGCCTTGAAATATCCAATGATTGCAGTCAATGACAATAAGACCAAACATCTTGTGGATAACTTTTATGGAACTGGGCAGTCCACAATGGACGGCATTCTTCGAGCAACCAATATACTGTTTGCTGGAAAAAATTTTGTGGTGTGTGGGTACGGTAGCTGTGGCAAAGGCGTTGCGTTAAAAGCAAAAGGATTGGGGGCAAATGTAATTGTTTGTGAAGTTAATCCGATTTGTGCGCTTCAAGCAGCCTATGATGGTTTTCGAGTGATGCCTATTGCTGAAGCTGTTAAACAAGGTGATATTTTTTGTACGGTTACTGGAAATAAGCATATCATCCGTGTCGAGCATATGCATCAAATGAAACACGGTGCAATTATGGCGAATGCTGGACATTTTGATATTGAAATTGATTTAAAGGGATTAAAAGAAAAGGCAAGTTCCGGACGCCGTGTACGACCCTTTATGGACGAGTATGTGGTCAATGGAAAAAAACTTTTTGTTTTGGGCGAAGGCCGGCTTGTAAATTTAGCAGCAGCCGAAGGTCATCCAAGTGAAGTCATGTCCACTTCTTTTTGTGGTCAGGCACTAGCATGTGAATATGGAGTTAAACACAAAGGCAACATGCCAAATCAGGTTATTCAATTGCCAGAAGCAATCGATCATGAAATCGCGAAACTTCAATTAAAAGCCATGGAAATTCAGATAGATACATTAACAACTGAACAAGAGGCTTATCTTAATACATGGCATGAAGGAACATAATGATTTTAAACATCCCTCTTCTCAATATGAAGAGGGATTTGCTTTTTTTATTGCTGGATTATTCATTTCATTCCACCATTAAGTATGCCTTCACAAATCACTAAATCCATTTCCGTATCAATATCAATTGACCTTTCATTGGGCATCACATATCCGATGGTTTCATGGGAATAAAAGCTTTTATTATTAAAAAACCAATCACATTGTGCAATATATACAGCCCCATTTGGAATATATACGTTAGGAAGTTCCTGACGTCTTTTTTTAAAATAATCTTGTCCAAGCAGTGGGAGGATTTGGTCATTTGCAGAAAGAAAACACATCCAGTAAGGACTTTTATTTGGACTTGTTACTGTTACACATGCAGGGGCTTTATTTGAGATACATTTTTGGATACAACCATCAATATCTTCAGGGATGACGAGTGGAGTTGTGGGCTGAAGGCAAACTACATAATCGAATCCAGAAATAACGTCTAGTGCATGTAAAATAACCTCACTGATTGTACTTTCATCTCGTGCTAAAGATTGTGGACGGATAAATGGTATTTCGATACCGTATCGTTTCGCTGTTTCAATAATATGTTGATCTTCGGAAGATAAAATCAACCTGTCAATATATGCTGACTGTTTCGCTTTGGTGATAACCCATGATATAAGTGGATGGCCAGCCATTTCTCGGAGATTTTTTGATAAGATACCTTTAGACCCGCCTCGAGCCGGAATGATTCCTAAAATTTTTTGATTGTATAGCATACGGTTAGTTATCTACCAAAAATTATAAAAAGGTTTTTGAATCGGACCTAAGTGAGCATTAATAAGAATATCAGTAATATGTTTAGATGTATTGGCTTTTTCATAAGGGTTCATTACGTTTTTGGCTCGTTCCTTAAATGCAGAAGATAGTACCGTATTCAACGCATTAACAATGTCATGCTGTATCGGTTGGCAGTGAATAACACTGGATGCAGTTATTCTACCAAGTTGACGATCTCCGATGTTAACTGTTGGAATACCCAGAGAAGGCGCTTCAATAATGCCGCTCGATGAATTCCCTAAAACAGCATCCATTTCTTTCATGAGGCTAAAATAGCGTTGTTGACCCAAATTTGTAAAAACAACTGAACGTTCTGGATGTGCAGTAACGTACTGTTCAATCATGGTATTGATAACTCGACCATCCGTATCTGCGTTGGTTTTGGTGAAAAAAATGTGATGATTACGATAAGTGTCCAATGCGTTTAAAATTTTCTGAAATTGATGACTTGCTGTTTGCTTCTCAAGGGTTACAGGATGAAATGTGACAAGGACATTGAATAAGCCAAAATGAAATCCGAGTTCATGTTCAAGTTCTTTTCGATTAATGAATTGTATATGGCGTATGTTTTCAACTCCTAATGCTCCGACTGAAAAGACTCGTGAGGGATGCTCGCCAAGTTGAATGACCCGGCGTTTATATTCATTAGTACTTGTAAAATGCAAGTAACTCATCTTCGTAATGGCATGTCGAAAGGCTTCATCCATAAGGCCGAACGTAGATTCACCACCATGAATGTGAGCAATTGGAATACGACACACAGTTGCTGCTGCTGCTGCTGTAAAGGCTTCAAAGCGATCTCCAAGTATAACAAGTACATCGGGTTTTAATCGTTCAAGAGCGTCACTGTAACTCATCAAGCCTAATCCCATGGATTTACAAATTCCTGTAGGTGTATCTGTACTGAGTAACATTTCAACTTTTTCAGTTATTGTGAAACCATCTGATTCTATTTGATTGGCCGTATATCCGAATTCTTTGGATAGATGCATACCTGTTACAAGTATTTGTAGGCGTGGATTTGATGGATGCTTAGCAATTTCTATCATTAATGGCTTTAAAAGCCCATACTCGGCTCGAGTACCTGTAAAAAAACATATAGATCGCATATATCAAGACCATCTGTAAAATTAATAGCTTGTAAAAGAAGCAATATGACGATTCATAATCGTATCATCAATAACACAAAATAGCATAACAATATCTTTATGTTCAATATGTTTTAAAAATGTTTTAAAAAAATTGATTTGCCTTATTGTGATATGTTAAAAGCGTACAAATTTGCCTTTCTTGTGTTACTAAAAAAAAATTAATTTCAATAGGTTTTGTTTATTGAACAGGTCAAAACTGCACAAAGTGTAAAAGTATAGATATCTATAGATAAGGAAAACATATTCATGTTTACACGATTTTTTAT
>PDZT01000020.1 GCA_002753105.1 Deltaproteobacteria bacterium YD0425bin50
CTTGTGCTTTAAAAAATCGCCAGTCAAACCCCGGACTAAAATAGCGCTTGGTATATTTTTTAAAATAATAATCATAGGTTACAACTTCATTATACTTTTTAAACAGTTCAGTATCGATTGATTGAACAGCAACTATACACAAAAATAATACTGTACAAAGAATTCGGATAAGCATTTTGCTTCAATCTTTTTTTGAAAGTGTATTCACTACGGATTCGTATTGCTATATAATTATCAAATTAAAATATCACTGTAAAGTTTTTATTTGACGGAGATTCAATCAATAATATAAAGGAAGTCCATTATCAATTTTAAAAATACGTTTATATAGATTTTAAAGGAACCCATGGCTAAAAAACATAAACATAAAACAGATAAACATTTTTTTCAAAAAGACTTGGGTTATACAGAATTGATCATTGAAGGGCAAAAACGTATTGACTCTGAAAAATATCGGGAAGCGATAGATTTGTTTAAGCTAGCACAAAAGAAACAGGCTACAGAAGAAATTAAATTACTTTTGTTTAAAGCTTATTCTATGCGTTCAAATCAACTAAGAAACAAAGGATTAATTTCAGAAGCAGACGTGGTTGCAAATCAAATAGGATCTATGGGTATAAATATATTTAATCTAACTGAGAATGAATTGATTCTGTATTTGTCATCATGCCCGGATCAAAAAGTAGTTGATTTGTATGTGAAAGCCGTTTCCAGTAAACAGCATGTTAGTCTAATTGAAAAAATCCTTGCAAATCGTCTGATTACGAATTCGTGTTGGCATCTTTTGAACCCGGTGAACAGCTCATTTCCTTTTAAACAAGAGTCATTGATATTACAAAATGCAGTGTCCTTAATGAACGATGCAAAGTGGGAAGATGCCTTGGAAGTGTTAAGACCCATATCCAGCAAGTCATCATTTGCGCCGATCCGGTCGTTTTGTAGAGCTATGGTTCTTTTTTATCAACATGACGATGACAAAATGGAAAAAGCGCTTTCCATGATTCCTAATGATTTTCCATTAAGTCGTAGTGTACAAGATTTAAAAGCGCTTTTAACTCAGAAAACAAGTAAGCATAACCTAAGTATTCCCAATAGCCCTATTGCCTGTTTATGGGAGGATGGAATTTATTTAAAAAAATACATGCATGACTTGGTCGATAGTTTTAAAAAGCGAAATTTTCAGGAAGTAGAAAGATTAATTCCTGTTATTTCTAAGCAAATATATCCACAAATGCCAACGATGGCAACGCAGTATCTTTTAGAACAAATGGCATTTCTGGCCATAGATTGTCATATTGAACCGTCTCAGTATTATAAGCTGATCTCAAAATTAGTTCCAAAAGAGATGTCAGAGTTACTTATTGTCAAGATATTCTTTCTGATATCCCATGATGATCCATTAAGAACCATGTTGAATTATCTTGAATACTTACATGTTGAATTTAAAGATAAAAATCAGTACAATCTCGCATACTCTTTGTTGTTAAAGCATGCCGTAAAAAAAATAACCTCAGAAGACTACCATGAAATCGATACAAAATTACATAAATTACTTACGGATAAGTTGAGTATTTCATTTAATTCATACGAACTCTTAATGATTCAGTTGCTTACCAAAAGTATTGATCTTGATCCACTAAACAGAACTGCTTATGAATTGCTCGTCAAATTACCGAGGAATGAAAAAAAATCCAAAAATGCAGTAGAAGACTATCTGATGAGCATGAAAGACCGCTTCCCTGATGACCCATTTCCGTGTCTTGAATTATCATCAATTTATTATGAAAAAAATGCATATCGAAAAGCCGAATTAATTCTTGATGAAGCGGTAAAACGCGCTCCTCATGATAGCCGCGTGATTGAAAAACGAGCCATATCCCTTTTAATATCTGCTTCAAAAAATCTTTCACAGGACCGGTTACATCTTTTCACGCAAGATATCCAAAAAGCAATGGTGGTCGGGAGTAAAAAGGTAAAACCTATTGTTATCCAAAAACAAATTCTTCATGATGTTATTGTAAACCGGCAGAACATCAAGGATGTTTTAGAAAATTATTTAAAGGAGTTGTCTCGTATTGAACAATTACGGGTATTGTGCTTTCTCTATATGGAAATTCAAAAGCATAAATCGCTTTTCATTCAAGCTGATATTGACTATACGAAAAAATATTTTATTTCAAAAACCAAAGAACTAGCCTTGATTTCATCAAAAGACCTTTTGGAACTTCTAACTCCTCTTGAATCTGATTACATTCCTTTGGTACCTTCTATCTATGTTGCGCCAGTTTTTCTTGAGGTAAATGCTGATCTCGTATGGAAAGGATTTGAAGATAAGGATGTATTGATGTTGTATGAAATTATTCTGACCAAAGATACCATCCCTTCAATACTTGCTGATGTGAAAAAACGTATAAAGAAAAAAAATAACCAGTTCAAATATTTATTTGAATTTTATCAGGCGGTACTGACTCAATTACATAGTAAATCGAAGAATGCAAAGTTATTCAACCAGATTATGTCAAAGGCAAGTGATGCTCAATTAAATGAACTTGAATCGCTATCCAAAAGGCTTTCAAAGCATGCGACTGGTATATTTAAAGAAGCTCTTGAAAAATTTGATTTTTCAATATTGAATATATCCCGATCACCATTTAGTTTAGATGTTCTATTTGATATGTTTAAAGATTTTATGGATACACAAACTCCTAAACAAAATAAAAAGAAGAATCAGTCTTTTTACGAAGAATTTGAAGAATACGATGAATTTAATGAATTTAATAAAATTTTCGGTGATGACGATGATGGTTATGACGATGATGGAGAGGACGACGACGATGATTATAATGACAAAGATGACGAGTATGACTACCTTGATACTCTTTTTGATGAACTTGAAGATTTAGATTACAACCCTGCGATTTTTTATACCATTGATAAAGATGCGGTTATAGAACGACTGTCAAAAGGAATAGAATTTTTTATAGACTTTATAGGAATTCGTGGTTTATCGACTATTGAAATAAAAGAAAGTAAATGGAAATTGATCAAAGAATTAAAAGGTGACTATGATTTGTTAAAACGAGTCGTTACACCTGAACGATTTCCATATTTGTCAAGAGAAGCACAGGTGTTTATATTTGGTAAACACCACAAGCATAAATAAATCCATGTAGTTGGACTATAGGAATACGGATTATGATTACAGCCTACCTGATATTAGGTGTCTCATTAGATGCTACCAATGAAGAGATTCGGAAGAGATACTTACAGCTCGTTAAAGAATTTACTCCTGAAAAATATCCTGAAAAATTTCAGGAAATATCTAATGCTTATGAATCCATTAAAAATGAACAACACCGTGTAGAGCTGATGATGTTTGGGAGTTACAAACAAACAGACGTTGAAACTACATTTATGACAATCGCTAATGCGCTTCAAATAAATAAAAAACGAGTTGGTTTAAAAGAGTTACTTGAAGCTGAAAAAAAATATTCTAAGGGTTAAGAACATTATGTTTTCATGGCTATTCAAATTGTTTGCAATTATGGGTCGGGTGTTCAACTGGTTTGATTATCGTTTCATTTATCCAGTATTGAAATGGTGTTATAATTTTTTTTCGCGTCAGATAGACAAACGAATGCGAAAATATGATCCTATCAATGACTGGAAAGAAAATATTTATAGAGATTTTAAATTATGGATAGATGACTTATCTATCGATATACCGCCAGCAATGGCATCAAGCATGGATTCGTGTGATTTATTTACGGTATTATCAGAATTTACGAGTTTACGGCAGGAAATCAAATTTCAAAACCGCGAGCAAAATAAACTGAACAAGCATCTCCAGCTATTTTCTGATAAATTCCAAAATGTCATAGATATACTCAATCAATCCCACAAAGATATAGGAACCTTAGAAGAACGTATTCGATTAACAACTGAAAAAAAAACGATTCTTTTGGTTCTTCCGATACGGGATGCTTTAGTTCGAGGGTACTATGCCACCACAGATATGCTGCGAAAATTTAATGCATATGTTTATGTTTCCGATGAACTTAAAGGAATTGTGGATGGCTATGAAATGGCTATACGACGATTTGATCAAGCATTAGTTCAGATTGGAATTAATCGGGTAAAAACCTTGAATTACCCATTTGATCCAAAAACAATGAAAGCTGTTGGTGCTCAATCCATTCAGGACATGGAAGCAGGTATGGTTATTGAAGAATATGCAAGTGGTTTTGTTCGGGGAGAAGAAATCATTCGATATGCTGAGGTTGTGGTAAGTGAATAATAAAGCATGTACAAAAGCACAAAGTTAACATAAATTATATAAAAAGGAGTTTAAGTATGGAACCCATTGTGGGTATTGATCTTGGGACAACCAATTCAGAAATTGCATTTATCATTGATGAACATCCAGAGGTAATTACCGATAATGATGATGGTATATTCCCTTCGTGTGTAGGTATTGGAAATGATGGGAAAATTATTGTTGGAAAAGAAGCTAAAAATCAGGCAATTGTTGCTCCAGATCGAACTGTTCTTTCTATAAAGCGATTAATGGGGACAAATCAACAAATCACGATGGCAAATAAAAACTATACGCCTCAGGAAATATCTGCCATTATTTTAAAAGCATTAAAAGAACGTGCTGAAAAAAAACTCGGAAAACCCATTCGAAAAGCAGTGATTACTGTTCCTGCATATTTTACCGATGCTCAAAGAAAAGCCACGCGTGAGGCGGGTGAAATTGCAGGCCTGAACGTAGTTCGTATTATTAATGAACCGACAGCCGCAGCACTTGCATATGAAGGCCTTCACAAGGAAACACAAAAAATTTTGATTTACGATCTTGGTGGCGGAACGTTTGATGTATCCATTGTAAAAATCGAAGATGGTGTAGTTGAAGTTTTATCAAGCACGGGTGACAATCATTTGGGTGGTGATGATTTCGATCAAAAAATTCTCGATCGGCTTATCACCTATATTGAAGGTGAATTAGGTGTTACAGTTCGAGATAATCCATACGTCATATCGAGGCTGCGGCGGACATCTGAAGAAGCCAAAAAGCTTCTGTCATCAGCACCATTTGCAACACTAGAAGAAGATCATATTGGCAAAAAAAAAGGTAAAGATGTTCATTTATCGTATGAAATGTCACGAATCGATTTTGAAAATTTAATCGAAGATGAACTTTCCCGTACTATGGAATCGGTTACAAAAGCGCTGAACGATGCCTCCTTATTACCATCGGCAATTGATAAAATCATTTTAGTTGGAGGTTCTACCCGAATCCCAAAAATCAGTGAAATGCTGAAAGAAAAAATTGGCCAGTTACCCCATAGTGAAATTGACCCGGATTTATGTGTTGCTATTGGCGCATCCATTCAAGCAGGCCGAGAAATGGGTGTTCATACATCTTCTGTACTCATAGATATCACGCCTTATACATTTGGAACATCAGCAATCGGAGAAGTAAATGGCGTACCCGTGTTAGATATGTTTGTATCTTTGATTAATCGCAATACAAAGTTGCCTGCCAAAAAGAGTGAGGTATTTGCTACTATTTTTGATAATCAAAAAATGACTGAAGTAACTGTATTTCAAGGTGAAAATCCTCATGCTTATGATAATATTTTGATTGGTAAATACCAGTTTGATTTAACCAAAGCGCCTGCAGGAAGTAAAATCATTATTGATTTTGAGCTTGATGTAAATGGAATCTTAAAAGTTCTAGCTATTGAAAAACATACAGGCCGGCGAATTCAAGCAACAATTGAGAATGCATTTTCAAATGAAGGTGCTGAATTTATTGATGATGCCCGGAAAAGAATCAATGGACTATGGCAGAGTAGTTTTGAAGAGGATGAAATTGATGACGCCTCTGATGATGAAGTGGATGGTGCTGGGATTGAAAATGAATTACCCAAAGATATCTCCGAGTTGATTCAGCGTGCCGAATCCATGATGGATTCAGTTTCTCCAGAAGACAAAGACGAAATTGTGAATCTGATTGAAGATATTGTAGATGCTGTTAATGCAGGTAACATGGATGAGGCTAAACAACATAAGCAAAAACTGGAAGATTTGCTTTTCTATATAGAATAGACTGGATTTTTTTAGAGATTATGATTTATCAATGCCCAACATGTCAGACGAAATATTCAGGAAATTCTGTTTGTCACCGATGTCAGACTGACCTTAGCCAATTGATTGAACTCATTCAAATGGCTAAGGATCATATCCAAGAATCCGAGAATGCTCTTTTGGAAAATAACATCGAGAATATGTTTTTTCATGCCAAGCGGGCTTATCACATCATCCAAACTCATGAAACCGCTAAACATCTTGCATATGCAGCCTTTCTAAAAAAAGACTTTACGTTTGCCACTTCGTTATTTACGCAACAGCAACTCGACGTAACTGAATAAAATCTGCCGTTATATCCTTAATTTACCACAAATATCACAGCCTTTAGGTATGGAGATGTATGAATACTCATCAATTTATATATGCATTAGAAGAACGAATATAATATAACCATGCAAAACCATATAGATGCATATTTAGAAGCCATTGCTATTCAAAAGAATTATTCTGAACATACTTGCAGGGCTTATCATCATGATCTGAATGAATTTTTATTTTTTATTTCAGCCAGACTCTCAAATTTATCTGGAGATACTGAAGAAAACAAACAGATTAATATACATGATATTGACTTATTTGTGTTTAAAGATTATGTGAAACATTTATTTCAAAAAAAATTGAAAAAAAAAACGATCACACGAAAAATATCCGCTGTGCGTTCTTTTTTTCATTATTTATTAAAACAAGGGATCATCGAAAAGAATCCAGCGGAAGGAATCATTAGCCCAAAACTGGAAAAACATGTACCTGTTGTGCTGACCATTGATGATGTGTTTCGGCTATTGGATTCTATTCAAACAGACACATGGTTAGGTTTACGAAATCAGGCAATGTTTGAAACGTTGTATTCTTGTGGTGTAAGAATTTCAGAACTTGTGGGTTTAAATGTTAGCCATATGGATATGGATCGGGGTATGGTAAGAGTTAAGGGCAAAGGCGATAAAGAGCGATGGGTACCTATAGGCAATAAAGCCATAGAACGTATTCAATTGTATCGTCAATCGATTCCGTTGAAAGAAGCTGATATTCATCGATATATTCAAAAAAACGACATGCCACTTTTTTTAAATAAAAATTTTGGGCGGATTACTTCTCGTTCTATCGCGAGAATACTTGAACAGATTACACATGAATTGGCAATCATGCTTCATGTAACACCCCATACCCTACGGCATACGTTTGCCACACACATGCTTGATTCTGGCGCAGATTTGAGAGCGATTCAAGAATGTTTAGGTCATGTAAGTTTGTCAACAACGCAAAAATACACGCATCTTTCATTGGATAAAATTATGGAAGTTTATGATAAAGCGCATCCTCAGGCACAACGGCACAGAGGCACAGAGGCACAAAGTTAAACGTAAGCTTACACAAAAAGGAATATTATTCATGACAACCGAATTCATCAAACCGTTTTACGGAACAACAATTGTATCTGTGAGGCGAAATTCCAAAGTGGTTGTTGCAGGTGATGGTCAAGTTACGTTGGGCAGCACTGTAACCAAACATAAAGCCAAAAAAGTAAGACGAATTTATCACAACAAGATCATTGTTGGATTCGCAGGTGCAGCAGCAGATTCACTTTATTTGTCTGAAAAACTGGAAAAAAAATTAGAAGAATACAATGGAAACCTTACACGTTCGGCTGTAGAATTAGCTCGGGATTGGCGTCTGGACAAATATTTACGACGATTAGAAGCGATGATGATCGCAGTTGATTCATCAAAGACATTTTTAATATCAGGACAAGGGGATGTCATTGAGCCTGATGACCATGTCTTAGCGATTGGTTCGGGTTCTGTTTTTGCTCAAGCTGCGGCGTTGGCGTTGTTAAAACATACAGAGTTAGACGCCAAAACCATTGCTCTTGAAGCTATGAATATTGCATCCTCTTTGTGTATTTATACGAATAATGTACTCACAGTCGAGGAATTATAATTTAATTGTATCTTACAAAAAACTAAAAAAAACAAAAAACTAATATAAACACATTGGAAGATAAGAAAACGTTATGAGTGATTTAAAACCATCTGAAATTGTCAAAGAGTTAGATAAGTATATTATTGGTCAAAAAAGAGCAAAACGATCTGTGGCAATTGCTTTAAGAAATCGGTGGAGACGCAAACAGGTGCCTCCCGTACTTAAAGATGAAATCGCACCCAAAAATATCATCCTGATTGGTCCTACAGGTGTGGGAAAAACAGAGATTGCAAGACGATTAGCCAAATTAACCGATTCTCCTTTTTATAAAGTTGAAGCATCAAAATTTACAGAAATCGGATATGTTGGAAGAGATGTTGAATCAATGATTCGGGAACTTCTTGAAATAACTGTCAATAAACTCAAATACGCTGAGCATGAAAATGTGAAAGAAAAAGCCGAACAAATTGCCGAGGAAAGAGTTTTGGATTTATTGCTTCCCAAATCGGAAAAACCACGTTCAAGAGGTAATTCTGATTCGTCTAAAGAGCCTCAAGTGGAACTGGTTCATGTTGGCCAACAGCCTGATCCACCCTCAACGAGAGATAAACTTCGAAAAATGTTAAGAGACGGCAAGTTAGATAACCGTTTTGTTGACTTAGATGTCGCAGATCGCTCCTCTCCAGTGATTGAAATTTTCTCGAATGTTGGCATGGAAGAAATGGGCATCAATCTGCGTGACATGCTAGGCGGAATGTTACCCAAAAATGTGAAACGCCGAAAAGTGAAAGTTGCAGAAGCATTTGAGATTATTTCAAATGAAGAAGCAATGAATTTAGTTGATATGGATAAGGTAGTTAAAAACGCAATTGAACTTTTAGAACAATCAGGGATTATTTTTATTGATGAGATTGATAAAGTGGTTAGTAAAGATTCATCTCATGGGCCGGAAGTATCCCGAGAAGGCGTGCAGCGAGATCTTTTACCTATTGTTGAAGGCAGTACGGTTCCAACCAAATATGGACCTGTAAAAACAGATCACGTTTTGTTTATAGCATCTGGTGCGTTTCATGTGTGTAAACCTTCGGATTTAATCCCAGAGCTTCAGGGTCGTTTTCCAATTCGGGTTGAACTCGATTCGCTGGGTCAGGCAGAATTTAAACGCATATTAACCGAACCTCAAAATGCGTTAATTCTTCAATATGTTTCTCTGTTAAAAACAGAAGGTGTTACTATAGAATTTAAAGAAGATGCAATTGATGAAATTGCCCGAATTGCTGAAGAAGTCAACACAAGAACAGAAAACATTGGTGCAAGACGCCTGCATACATTAATGGAATGTTTGCTGGATGATATTTTGTTTGATTCCCCAGATGTTGAAAATAAACAGATTATCATTGACGGTCAATATGTGGTCAATAAGTTAAAAGATATTGTTGCAGATGAGGATTTGAGTCGATATATTTTATAATATTAACCCAATAAATGATGACAAATATGAAAACAGTTGCAGATATACTGATAGAAGCGCTACCCTATATTCGTAAGTTTTCAGGAAAAACACTTGTCGTAAAATATGGTGGGCATGCGATGGTGGATGAACAGCTCAAAGTTGATTTTGCACGGGATGTAACGTTGCTGAAATTCATTGGACTGAATCTTGTTGTGGTTCATGGAGGGGGGCCTCAAATCAATCAGGTCTTAACTCAAATGGGAATTTGCTCAAAATTTGTCCGCGGGGTTCGGGTTACTGATGCACCAACGATGGATGTGGTAGAAATGGTATTAGGTGGTAAAGTCAATAAAACCATTGTAGCTCAAATCAATCAGCATGGTGGGAAAGCTGTTGGATTAACCGGAAAAGACGGCGGTTTAATTCAGGCTCAGAAACTCACGATGTATAAACAGAACGACAATGATACGCCACCGGAAATTATCGATCCGGGATTAGTCGGTCAGGTTACCCGAATTAATCCTGATCTGATTCACCTGTTAACAAAACAGGATTTTATTCCGATTATAGCGCCTGTTGGTGTTGGCGAATCTGGTGAGACCTACAATATTAATGCAGATCAGGTTGCATCAAGTGTTGCCGGCGCATTATTGGCCGAACGATTGATTCTGATGACCGATGTGGATGGAATTATGGATTCGCAATCCACACTTATCCCAACAATCAATACAGAACAAGCTGAACGTATGATTGATCAACAGATTATTACAGGTGGAATGATTCCAAAAGTTGAATGTGCATTTCATGCATTAAAGCAGGGTGTTGAAAAAGTACATATTATTAATGGAAAAAGGCCTCATGCATTACTCTTAGAATTGTTTACAGATACAGGTATAGGAACTGAATTAACCATATGAAAAAAGCAGTTATACAACAATCAAATATTGTCATAGCCCCGACCTATAATCGATCTGAAATCCTTTTTGTGAAAGGAGAAGGCTGTACACTTTGGGATTCTGAAGGTCAAAAATATACGGATTTTCTTTCGGGTATCGCCGTATGTAATTTAGGGCATTCCCATCCTGAGATTGCTCAGGTGATTTATCAGCAAGCTCAGATGCTTACGCATGTATCCAATTTGTTTTATACCATACCGCAAGTAGAACTCGCTAGTTTACTTGTAGAACACAGTTTTGCAGATCGGGTATTTTTCTGCAATAGTGGTGCTGAGGCTAATGAAGCGGCCATTAAAGTGGCAAGAAAGTATTTTAGTTCTAAAGGAATATCTCAGCGTTACAAAATCATTGCGATGCATGGCTCTTTTCATGGTCGTACGATGGCTACATTATCTGCAACAGGTCAGGAAAAAGTCAAAAAAGGATTTTACCCCTTGCTCCAGGGATTTGAGTTTGTACCCTACAATCAGATTGAAGCGTTAAAACAAAAAATTGATGATACAACCTGTGCAGTCATACTTGAACTAATTCAAGGTGAAGGCGGAGTGAATTGTTCAACTCCTGAGTTTATTCAGGAAGTGCGCAAACTGTGTGATGAACAGGGAATTTTATTAATTTTTGATGAAATTCAAACTGGCATGGGGCGAACTGGAAAATTATTTGCTTATGAACACTATGGAATTACACCTGATATTATGACACTTGCTAAAGCTCTTGGTAATGGTCTTCCAATTGGTGCCATGCTCGCCAAAGAACAAGTGATGTGTGCTTTTGAGCCGGGTTCACATGCATCCACGTTTGGTGGAACACCATTAGTTACGGCTGCTGCCCTTCAAGTACTCAGAATTATTGAACGTGACCAGATTCTTAAACATTGTAATAAGATGGGAATGTATTTTAAAGAACGTCTGAATTGGCTTAAATCTCGTCATTCGATCATTGAAGAGATTAGAGGATTAGGACTATTGTTGGGTTTAAAGCTAAGTATATCAGGTGCGCCTATTGTCAAAGCTTGTTTAGAACGAGGCTTTATCATCAATTGTGTTCAGGAAAATGTTCTGCGTTTTGTTCCACCGCTTATTATCAGTCTATCTGAGATTGATGCATTGGTAGCATGTCTGGATGATCTCATGAGACATGCAAGCTAACCTGAAATGTTACAGTTATATTTTTTTATCAAAAAGGAATTACATTGAGCTTAAAGCATATTTTATCACTCTTGGATTTGAATAAATCCGATATGGACAGATTGTTTGCCTTGGCAGCAGAGTTTAAATCGCGTTCTCAAAAAGGCATTATCGATCATCACTTGTCAGGTAAAGTATTGGGATTAATTTTTGATAAACCATCAACGCGTACAAGAATATCATTTGAGGCTGCTATGATGCAGCTTGGCGGGAGCACCGTTTTTTTAAATAAAAATGATTTGCAATTAACCCGACATGAACCTATTCGAGATACTGCAAGAGTCATTTCAAGGTATATTCATGTACTGGCAATTCGAACCTTTTCACAAAAAATGCTTGAAGAATTTGCTCTGAATGCGAGTATTCCCATCATCAATGCATTAACTGATAGCTATCACCCTTGTCAGATATTAAGTGATATTCTGACGATTATTGAACACAGACAAACCTATGAACACCTTAACATTGTCTGGCTTGGTGATGGCAATAATGTGGCTCACTCTTGGATTAACGCATCTGCAATTTTAGGGTTTAATTTGGTTCTATGCTGTCCTCAAGGTTTTTCTCCTGATACGGAAATACTAAACAACGCAAGACAACTTGGTGGACGCATTACTGAAAGTTCTGAACCGTATGAAGCTGTCAAATCAGCAGACGTAATCTATACCGATGTATGGGTGAGTATGGGGCAAAAAGAACAAGAATCCCAAAAGACGCTTTTTCAGCCCTATCAGATAAATAAGCAGCTATTAGCCCATGCGCCCAAAGATGCTATGGTCATGCATTGTTTACCAGCTCATCGTGGAGAAGAAATAACAGACGAAGTGCTTGAAGGCAATCAATCTGTGGTATGGGATCAGGCAGAAAATAAATTGCATTTGCACAAAGCCTTGTTGGTTGAACTTCTGTTGAACAGAAATTCAATCTAAAAACCTCTCATTATCAACTGTGCAGCCGAATCAATGCGAATATGGGATATTAATCCGGGATATCTGAACCGCCAGAGTTTACTCGGAGAGCACCGCGAACTCCATGCAATTGTATCAATAATCGTAAACAAAAAAAAAGGATATGCAAATCACCCTGAAACGCTTCGATGGGTTGATTATGGATGGGCTATCAATCAACGCCACAGGTTGCTTGCATCTGAAATGGCTCTTAGAGGATTTACTGATAAATCTCCTGTTTTTACCGAATCTAAAAAAGATGCATGGCCCACAATATATATAGATAAGCCATTTCGGCAATTTCAACTACTTGAGACTAAATATCAGAATAAGGAACATGGACGCATCCCTTTACCCAAAAACGCACAGCAATTATGGAGTCAGCATAAATATTCAGTGATAGCTCGTGATGTGAATCTCTATAAGAAGTTAGGTAAAGATGTTGCTAAACTAAAACCTTATGATGATTTTTCTGAATTGGCTACGCTGCTCACTGAGGTATTAAGACAGCAACCAGAAATTGGGGGAATAAGAAATGCGCTGCAACATATGTGGGGTTATGTTTCTGATTGTCCTCCTCTGCCAACAAAAGGTGAGATTGATTCATGGCCGTTAAGCAGGTTATTGCATGAGATACAGTTACGATCCTATGCAATACAAAACACATATCTGATCTCATCAACAGCATTAAGCGAACTGGATGTGTGGACAAATGAGAATGGATTGATAAAAAATGAAACATGAAAACATAACACAGTTGATAAGCGAATGTGAACGATGGTCAGAAATGACTTGTCCTGATCCATTATTAGAAGCAAAAAAAAATGGCAAGAGAGTCATTGGTTATTTTTGTTCATATATTCCCGTAGAAATTCTGTATGCGGCAGGATGTGTGCCATACAGAATGCGGGCAGTGGAATCTGCAGGGGCAACTCAAGGTGATGCCTACTATTCACCATTAAATTGCAGTTTTGTTCGCAGATGTTTTGGAAAAGCCTTGCGAGGAGATTTTTCTTTTTTAGACGGTGTTATTTTTATGAATGGTTGTGACCATGTCCGCCGCATGTACGATTTGTGGAGATTTACCAAAATAAGCCCATCGTTTTTGTACATGTTTATTGTTCCTCATATTATTCAAGGCAATGCTCTTTTGGAATATACAAACAACATTCGCATGTTGATAAGCTCTATTGAAGCCCAAACAGGCGTTTCAATTCAAAAAACAGATTTAACCCATGCGATTCAACTGTATAACCATAAACGACGATTATTACAAAGCCTCAATCAGATACGACAACAAGAGTCTGTGCAATTAACAGGCACAGATATGTTGAGCATTGTTAAAGCCGTTTCTGCCATTCCTATAGATATTGCCATAGACAGACTTGAACAAATTCATGATGCAATTGGCCAGCGTCCACTACAAACAAAACCTAGTGTTCGTTTATTTCTTGCCGGCGGATGTTTAGAAGAAATTGAACATATGCGCTTGATCGAGCAGGAAGGTGTACGCGTTGTATCAGACAATTTGTGTTTTGGAACAAGGGAATATGATAAACAAATTGATGAGTCTGGAGACCCGATTGAGGCTCTTGCCTATGGATATTTGCATCAGGTATCCTGCCCAAGAATGATGGATGATGTTACGCGTCGTACCGAATGGTTTACGGATCAAATGCAGCAATCCTATATTCATGGCATCATTATTGAAAAAATAAAATTTTGTGATTTATGGGCATGGGAAATATTTCGGATGAATCGTTTGGCAGAGTCACTAAGTATGCCCTTTTTATCCATTGAACGTGAGCTTTATGGCGGAAGCACTGGCCAGATACGAACACGTATTCAGGCATTTTTAGAGCAAATAAAAAACACCAAATAAACGCCACTTCCCTTGCACCATGATCCCTTTTGATTTCAGGTAATAGCTCAGGATAACAAGATATAAAAATACAAGCAGCAGGCCTTTGTGTTGATACAACGGTATAGTTTGCTTGTCTTTTTCACGAATTTCAATAGCAGGTGAGGGTTTAATTTGAGATAATCCCTTAGACAAGTCATCAAAAGCAGATGTAATGAATTGACCATGTGTTTGATCGGTTAAATGCTTTAAAAAGGTTTGCCCTGTATGAACATAGGTCAACTCATTGTCTCTTTTTTCTTCTATATGAATGAGTTGATACGAATCAACTGGAGAATCATTATGAATAAGAGTTACAAAAAAACGTTTTGGATCCGAATCCGCTATTATTAATGGCTCAGACATTGTTGGTGTAAGTGTATGAAACGTCTGTATCGTTCCATCAGGCAATTCATATTCAAGTTTTGCCTGAATTCCTGAATTGGATTGATTATATAACTGCGGATCAAATCCAATATGGTGATCCTGTATTTTTACAGGCATCGGTGAAATACCCGTAACATATCGAATTAACGGTTTAATCGCATTGTCATGACTTAGATTGCCTTCATACGAAAGCTTCCAAAATGAGTCTGTTAATACGACTACGACTCGACCTTTGCCGACTAATCCTCCCGCAATCAAAGGTATTCCATCTTGAGCAGTAAAAAAGGTATTAGCTGTTTTTTTTACTTCCACACGGTTGATTCCTTTGAATGTCAATCCATCAAGTGCTTTTAAATCCGAGAGAGCAGTATATGCAGCCAATTCCTTACCTTTAACCAAATAATGAAGTCCATTATGCCAGTTTGGTTTTGAACTTGGTATGACTGGTAATATATCTTCAAAACGGGTTGAGATGTAGTCTTTTTGAATAAAGGAATGCTCCCCGCCAAAAACGATTAACCCTCCACCAGATTCGACAAATTTAACGATGTTATTAATATACGCAGGTGATAAAAACTCACTTAAATAAAAATCATTGATAATAATCAGATCAAAATTTGGCAATTCCTCCATGAATAATTGATTTGTTGGAAAAGGAATCAAGCTGAGTTCGATTTCAGAACCAAACGACGCCTGTGAATGAGTCCTTAAAATATAAAATGAAATCATATCAACACCCGGAATATTTTGAAGACCTCTTCGAATAAATGCTGTATCCACTGAGGGGTGACCGCTGATATGAAGTACACGAATTCCTTTTTTAACAGATTCTACAGTAATATTATCAGTATTGTTCGATACAAATTTTTCTCTTGAATCTACAGCAACCGATGCTTCAAGTAAAAATTGACCTGTTTTGCTCAAGATCAAATCAAATTCACCTTCACCATAACCATTATCAAGATTGACTAATACTGAGCCTAAATTTTTTCCATCAAGACGCAGTTCTATCGGAACTGCTTGCAGGTGACCTCCGGTGATCTGAGCTGAAAAACGAATCCGCGTTTTTTCATACACGGGGATAAACCGAGGTACTTCAATGAACATAACAGATTTATCAAAATTTTTTTCCAACATATCATCATGCTTTATATAAAGGACATGATATGGAAACTCGGAATGCAATTCAATTGGCTTGATCAGTTCAGGGATATCTTCTGTTTCATTACCATCAGTGATAATTATGCCGCAAACCACTTCATCGTTGGTATAGGTTTCCTGAATGTGCTGGTGAAATTTAGACAGCGATTTCACCATTGCTGTGGCGTAGGCATGTTCTGTACCTGCCAAACGATCTGAAAATGGAACTATATGAATATTATAATCTGGATAGGTTTGCTGAATCGTTTTTTGAATATCAGTAAAAGACATCTTCATACTTGCAGAAATATCCACAAGACATACAATGCGTTTTCTCTCAGCAATTTTCTTTTGAACAGTAATGGTTAATCCTAAACCAAATAAACAGAGTATAACGACAATGGCTAACATGCATGTCCCATATGCCCATTTAAGATAGTTTCGACTCCATGTTTTTTGGAATAGATCAAATGCTGTTACAGCAAGAATCAGCACAATACACCAGAAAATCATTTATAGTATTCTCGTTTTTTTATTTTTTTTAGAATTTCTCTAACATGTATTTGATCACTTTTATAATTACCGCTTAACATGTATAGAACAATATTAATTCCAACACGGATTGCATTTTCGTTGTATTCCAACCATAGAGACGGTAGGTTTTGACGAGAAACGATAATTGCAGTTCTTTTTGTGGATTGAGAAACATCCATACCATAAAATAGCTGTTGATCTATCAAATAGAACGACTTGTAAATGGGATGATTTTGATCCAATATGTGAAGCTTTTCCTGATTGGTATTCAGGGAAATATGCTCAACAAAACGCTGGATTTGGATAAAATAGTCCCAATCTTCCTGATTGCCGCAGGTATTGAAAAAGATCATACCGCCTCGCTGAACAAAATCGCTTAATGTTGTTTGAATAGATTCTTCTAAAAAAAAAGCCTCATTACATCCAAGAATCCATAAGTAGGGTAAGCTAGGACGTTTTCCTTGTTTCAACTGTTCAGGCGTTATCGTCGCATAAAAATCAGTATCAATTTTAACAGATGTGCGTTGTTCAATAGCTTGTTTCAGTTGTCCAAACATAGTGTAAGTATTCATTGAAGTAGAAGCATCAGGAGAAATGTCAATAAATTGAAATGCATGTGTAGTTGTGGACAACCCCAACCATAACATTAGAATGACAAGGATTGCTGCCGGAATTCGTTTTTTTTGTCGGATGTTAATGAAGACAATAATTGCCTCAATTGCGATTAGGAACATAGCGATGTAAATAAGTATCTGCTGAGGTACGATGGAAGATAGCTGACCTAAATTATCGTCTTGCTGATGAGATGTAGTAGATGATGTTGATGTTGTTCCAAAGTTATTGTCATACTGAAATCGTGTGATCATGTCCATCATAAAACCACACAATCCAGCTTCTCCCCAGATGGTTGATGGGCCTGTGGTAAAGACAAGAATTTTAGCATCATTATCTTCAAATGCAATTGCAATTGGCATTTGGTTTTCTAAAGAAGCATATACTGATACAGAGTTTGGAGCACGTAGTTGTGTCTCAAAAAAGCTGTTGATCTTACAATCGTTTCCCTGAATGAGAAGCGTTTGTTGAACCATTTTACCCCATTCAAACCGATCTGACCATTTATCAAATGTCTCTGGACTCTGATTCATTCCCGGAATAATAACGTTATAGCCAGATAGATGTTGAAGTTTGACCCAATCTGGATGGTAATAAATGGTTAGGTTATGTTTAATTAAATTCAGGTTTTTTTGGAATGCCTTAAGAAAAAAAATATCCTCATTATATGCATCTAAAGTGTTTGATGGGAGTTCCAAAGCTGGAACATTACTACGGGCTAATGGAGATGATTTTAATTGGATATCTGGAGGCATAACCACTATATTCCCCGGTGGTAATTGAATATCCGCTGGATCGATAATGATTAATGCAAAAATGCAAACCAACACCACGCGAATGAATATTAACAACGGGTCTTGCCAACGCCTTAACGTAAATAAACGGGATTGAAAATTCCTCAGCACAAAAAAAGAGCCAATTTTCATTTGCATACCTTTTTCGGACTGACTGAAAAAGGTCAATAATACGAGCGGTATAGCAAGTATTGATAAAATTTTATAAAATAGAATCATGAGTGTATTGATTATTTTCGATTTTCGATTTTCGATTCGGTATTTTTTGAAATGAGTTATTAGGCCAACCTACATAAAAAATCAAGGCGAATTATTACCCCAATCAACGTTATAATGATGGAAGGAAAAAAATGTGAATAATCTAAAGATAATCATGTGGGGGGAATGTAAAACTATCCTTTTGAGATTGCTTTTGCTGCAAGTCTTCCTGTCAATATACAACTGCCTAAAAATGTACCTTCCAGAGATCCCACACCATGTATTCCACCGCCGCCAAAACCCGCGGCTTCACCAACAGCAAAAAGACCTGATATGACTTTGCCTTTACGATCTAATACCCGACATGACAAATCTGTTTGAATACCACCTAAGCTCTTCCGAGATAATATACATTCCCGAATAGCAATTAAAGGTCTTGCTTTAGGATCATCAATGGGTTGAAATGAACAAACACGCAATCGATCCCCACGATACTTACGGAAATCTGCAATTCGTAACAATTGATAATCATTCATATAAGCGCTACCCCGCTTTATGCGATCATCATAGTCTTTGATTTCTTTTTTGAGTACAATAGAATCAACCTTTAATTCAGGTTCGCCCTGATTCATACGCGAGACCAGAGTATCAACATCATGAGCGATGATAATATCCTTACTTTCTTTCATTAATCGGCTTACCAACTCACGATTTCCAAACAGCAATTCCCATAGCATTCGGAATGGTTTTCGATAACGAAATGCAGTCATATAATCGCATCCTGAAACGGCTAATTCTCTAATGGCTATTTTCCAGTTCATGACTTGCCATGAATATTTACCCGGCTGTTTACATATCTGTTCAACAAGATAGCGAGTGTCAGTATAGGCTACTAATGGTACCGGGCCTATCCGTTCACCCAATGCATTGACCCATAATGCAGACCTTGGCGGTACAAGACTTAAACCTTGATTTACAAATTCAGGTTTTGGATGGTGAATACCCGCAGCATAATGCCATTGCTTATCCATATGTGTAAGATTTCCACCGATATCCATTACCTGATCATGCAACAAACCATCTGCAAATCGATGTGAACCATTTAAGAGATTATCAGGTGGATTACCCCAGTCTTTGTACCAGTTCGTTTTAACTTTGGTTAAATCTCCGCCGCAATACCCACCCGATGCCACCACTACTACACCGGCGGTCGCTGAAAATGAAATCGCAGTATTTTTTTCTAAAACACCGCAGCAGCCGTTTACGATACCATTCGTTACCGTAAATTGAGTAACTTTATGTCCATAATGAATTGAAAGGTAGCTGCGATTTGGATGCTGACTGATCTGTTTTAAAATCAGTTCAATTAAACGATGACCTGTTCCCCAAACAATATGCCATCTCGGTACTGAATTATGGGCTTGAAATAAACCTCTTTCTGGCCAGTTGACTACGGGCAAAAATTGTACTGAACGGTTGACTAACCAATGATACATATATTCACATGATAAATGGACATAGGCTTCAGCCCATTTTTTAGGCCATACATCTTGGTTTTGAAATTGAGCAACCCGGAACCAATCGGCCAAAGCCAAATCAATATGATCATGAATCCGACCGCGTTTTTGAAGAGGCGTGTTCACCATGAGAATCCCACCAAAAGAGACTTTGGCTAATCCACCAGCGTTTTGGGGTTCATCTCGTTCTAATATAATTACGCGCTTTTTTTGATCTATAAGTTCCAAAGCAGTAACCAACCCTGCTAAACCACATCCAATGATAATAACATCAGTTTCATAAGTTGTATTCATTTGAATAAAAATTCTCCCTAAGCATTTATATGAATATGAGCTGAAACTTTTAATAAAGTCTTAAAAAAAACAAAAGGGAACGATGAATACGTTCCCTTTTGTTCGTCAGGAGGATAACTAAGACAGCTATATGATTTATCTCTTGTTAAGGATAACAAGCTATGTAAGTAAGGATGGTCTGTGGCCTTTTGTTCCGTTTTTTTTCGAAAATTGACTAATTTTGTGGACAAGCCCATCCGGTGTAAACGGTTTTTCAATATAATCACAATCTGAAAAATTGGAAATGGTCTTCCATAAACGTTTATCCATTTGTTCGGTCATTAAAATAAATGCGAGATTGGGTTGTAAATTTTTAGCTTCATTAATAAACTGTACTGCATTCAAGTTACACATGTTCATGTTCATCAAAACAAGTTTAGGTGTCTTTTTTTTATTGTTTTGAATCTGAAGAAATTGTAACGCAGAATCTCCATTGGTTGCATAAACAGAATCATATCCAAAGCTCATAACACCTGCTTTTAGAGAATTAAGATTCGCAGTATGTTCATCGATAATCATAATATGCAATTGTACCACCTCTACGCTTTGAATTGATTATCCTTAGTATTCATATATAATAGTAGTTTAATCAATATTTATGCCAAATATAATATTGTCTATTTTTTGTAATATACCTAATCTTTTATACTTTATATAGTGTCATTATGGCGTAACCGATTTCACTATTATTAAAATTTATCTCTAATTTAAAATGGTTGTCTTTAAAATGCCAAATTGACATGGTAAGTAGTCATTCTGACGTTGGAGGTGGGGAGTCTAAAATCTTAAGTTTTCTTTGAAGTGTTCTCAAACCAATCCCGAGGATTCTTGCTGCATGAGTTCTATTTCCACCAGTAATTGAAAATATTTTTTGAATATACCGCTTTTCCATTTCAAACAATGTTATGAGTTCACTGTCTTTATCTTCAGCCGATTTATCAGGTTTTACTGAAAGATTAGTTGATGATAATTGCAATATATTTGATTTTTCACGTACTATTGCTGAAGAAATGATATTTTCCAATTCTCGGATATTGCCTTTTAACGGGTGCATCAAAAGAGCTTGTATTAAATCCTTATCAAGCCGTGAAATATTTTTTTGATTTTGTTTAGCATGAATATTGAGAAAATGATTTGCCAATAAAAGAATATCATTCCCCCGTTCCCGTAACGGTGGAACAATAATGTTAAACATATTCAAGCGGTGAAAGAGGTCTGCACGAAATTTCCCCTGTTTAATTTCTGCCTCAATATCCCGATTAGAAGCCGTTATAATACGAACATCAACATTTTTGACCTTGGTGCTTCCAATTCGGTACAATTCACCTTCCTGAATCACCCGTAATAACTTTACTTGTAATACAGGATCAAGCTCAGTAATTTCATCAAGAAAAAGCGTACCACCTTCTGCTCTTTCAAAAAAACCTTTTTTATCTTCAAGTGCTCCAGTAAAAGAACCTTTGACATGTCCGAAAAATTCATCCTCAAATAACGTACCGCTAAAAGCAGCCATATTTACAGCAAGAAATGGCTGGTTTTTTCGTTTACTAAGTTGGTGAATCACACTAGCCAGCATTTCTTTTCCAGTACCCGATTCCCCTGTAATGAATACAGTATAATCTGTAGGCGCAACGCCTTCAACCTGATGGAAGACTCTAGCCATTTCTTCATCTTCAGTAATAATCGATTCAAAGACTTCTGGATACTTGAGTTCAGCAAATGAAGGCTTTTTTTTATAAAGCGCCAAACCATGTTTTAAATTAAATCGTTCCAAGGCATGCCGAATGGCTATAACTAGTTTTTCACTATCAATCGGCTTAACGATATAATCATACGCACCATATTTCATGGCCTGTATAGCTGTTGATGTATCATCTATTGCAGTAATGATAATACATTCAGTTGTTGGAAATTCTTTTTTTATTTGCTGTAACAGATCAATGCCGCTTAAATGGGGCATAATCAAATCTAAAAGAACGAGTTGAAAATTATGTTTTCGAACGAGGTCCACAACCAGTCTTGCATCAGATTCAAGTACGGGTTCTGGTAAACCAGCACTTAATAATGTTGCTCGCACACTTAATAACAACCCCTTTTCATCATCAACCACTAATATAGGTGTCTGCATAGTTACTTTCTCATTTATCTGAATCACAGATTACGCGGATTAAACAGATTACACGGAATCATAATATGCAAATCTGTGTAATCTGTGTAATCTGTGGATTGATCATCCAATCCGTGATCCTTATTCATTTAGAATTTTTTGAACTGATGATACAAAATCCTGTAATTTAAAAGGCTTGGAAAAAATTTCAGTATATCCTAATTTCATAATTTCTTTGATTTTTGGATGATTGGGAAAGCCTGTGGTAATGATCACTTTTGTTCCTGATAACTCAGGATTTTTTTTGATGGTTCTACATACTTCCAATCCATCTACCTCTGGCATAAATACATCCAAAATGGCTAAGTTGGGTCGATATGTACCAAACATCATACATGCTTCTACTCCATTCGCAGCCTGATTAATTAAAAATTCATTATTTCTATTTAATGCTTCTACAAGGAGATTGGAAAACATGCGATCATCATCCACGATTAAAATTTTTGGCAATCGCTTTTGTAATAAACTTGGAAATAAAATGGTAAATGCGGTGCCTTTACCCTGTTCTGTTTTATAAGTGATTTCGCCGCCATGAGCTTTAACAATACTATAAGACACCGATAAACCTAATCCTGTACCGCCCTTCCCTATTTTATCGGTTACAAACGGATGAAATATTTTATCTGCAATAGAGGGATTAATGCCAGAGCCATTATCTGAAATAGATAAACAAATACGCCCATCACTTAAGTTCACACCTGTCTTGATATGAATTTTGCCACCGGTATGATTAATTGCTTCAATGGCATTGATGATCATATTAATGATTACCTGTTCGATATTCTGTAAATTTCCATCGATCTCAGGAATATTTTCCATGAGTTCGAGTTCCAATTTAATGCTTGATTTTTTCAATGTAACGGATGTTAATCGGATTGCATTTTCAACCGCTTCGTTTATTCGTATGGGTTTTTTGTCTTCCACATTGGTTTGTTTTGAAAAATTTTTTAATGCTTTTGAAATGCCGGCAACTCTATTGCCAGCCATGATCATATCCTCGAATAACTGATTCATGTTCTCTTTTAAAAATTCAAAACTCAACCCACCAAATTTTACATTAGGATGCTCAACTGCGTAGGATTGAAACACTGGAAAAAAATCTTTCCATATTTTTTGAAATAAAGGGATATTAAACATGATGAGATTGATGGGGTTGTTTATTTCATGAGCGACCCCAGCGACTAAGGTCCCCAATGCTTCCATTTTTTGAGACTGATATAATTTGTCTCTTTTCTCCTGTGAGCTATCTGATTGGAAATTCATTCCATTTCCTCTCTAACTTAATGTCCCCATTGATCTTTATTGATATTTTCGCATTTTTTGAATCCAGTATATTTGCACATTATGTACAAAATATCCAATGTGTTCACTATCTTTATTCGACATTTTTTCAAATTTCAAACCAATAAGGGCATGATCTGACATAATCTCTACGCGCATCACTTTAGCGACTGCACTGACAACATTTTTTTTATCTTTGAAGTTAATATCTTGTATTACCAAACCAATCACCACCTCAGTGCCTACCTTAGCATTAATAAAAGAATCATATATTTTTTTTTTCGGTACGATAAGCCCCAACCCAGTTGCAGAAAGATTATCTATCTTAAAATCTTTGCCTGTGAAATAAGATTCATTATTAAATATCAATTTCCCCTTTACATCAAACTCAGCACCGAGATTAATTCGATAGGCAGAACGTAGATTCAGCTCTTCTATTGGCAGTTGATATTCGAGGAAGATAGCTGACACGCGTCCCTTTCCAGATAACACATAATCTTTAACAATTTTTTGGATCTTACATTTTAATCCATAGCGAACCTTTCTTTTATTAGTGTAAGCAATTATACTTAGATAACCAACCTTTGATTTCCATTCAGTTGAAAAAGGTCGTGATGGTTGTGAAACAATACATATTTGGGTTTCAGGAAAAAATTCATAAACAACAGACGACCTGACAATAGGTGTATCAGAATCCAAATCAAATGTAATATCAACTCGTTTCCCGGGAAGAAAAAGTAACGACGGGTCCATCTTTTTCCTTTTATAGTTAATTAATTAATAAATAAATAAAGTTTAAATAACATTCCCGTTTTTTAATCTTTTGCTCTTAATTTCAAATCAAGAGATCAGAATTAAGGACGTTTTTTCTTTTTTCCAGCCTCTTTTAATAAGAATTCTGAATAACTTAACCCTGCTCGTTTAGCCATATTTTTTTTAATTTCAGTATTAAAAACAGCAATCAGTTCATTGGGAACCGTCGAAATACCGAATTCTTCCATTAACGCTTTTTCCAATGCTTTCATATCTGCGGCTTCAGCGGCAACCCGTTTTGTTAACTCAAATTTGAGTTTATCAAAAGCCAGTTTTGTCTGGCGATCCATCTGTGTTTTTCTTTTTTTTAATTCTTTTGTTGATATATCTTTTGCTTTGCCATAAGTAACCGCATTATGTTTTGAAAAACGTTGAGTTATTGGGTCTGAACATAAGAATTGGACAATATTTGGGGCGGCTTCTTGGGCATTGTAAAGGCATATTTCGGCTTTTGAACAAAACGTTTCCATGATTTCGGAACAGACAATGTTACCATTGATTTCTGCCACAACAATATTATAGTCAGGGCAAATACCAACCCTGTGGATGCTGTTTGTTTCCATTTGCATACGAATATCTTCTGAGATATCAGTCATTGATATCCAGATACATTCATGTGTAGAATCGATAGTATTCATAGGCATTCAAAGGCCTTTACGAAGTTGGATTGCTTGTGATCATTAACTTGATATGAAATAAATGAAAATTAATACGCTTTTTTATTATATCGCTTATATCCTTGTGATCGTATGTCAATGTTCTGTATGTATTGCAACGCCTTTATATAAGTATCGTGACGCTAATGGTATTTGGCATTATTCTAACATACAACCCTCTATCCCCAAAAGGAAAATTGATCACCATGACCAAAGAGAACGTATTGTTATTACAGAAAAAAACAATAATAATGATATCTCTTTGTATGTAAAAAACAATTATTTTTGTTCTGTTGAGGTTGAGCTTGATTTTTTAGAAAACAAAAATTTAATAACGATTCCCTCTTTACCAGCTCGATATATTGTCCCTCCACAGTCTGAATATAAAGCAATTGAAGTTAAACCCATCGATGCCTCTAAACCTTGGTCATATAAATATAAATACAGTTATGTCATCGGCTCGCCGCATGCTAAACACGACCTTAACTTTCGCTACCATTTTCCTTTTCCAAAGGGATATTCTTTTTTTATATCCCAAGCATTTCATGGAAAATACAGCCACCATGAACCTAGCAATATGTTTGCCGTTGACATTCCCATGCCTATCGGAACTCCCATCTGTGCTGCACGATCAGGAGTTGTCATCGATATTGTCCAAAATTTTTTTAAACATGGAACCAATAAAAAATATCTTCAACGTGGAAATTTTATTCGTATATTACACGAAGATGGCACTATGGCAATTTATGTTCATCTGAATCCCCAATCAGCAAAAGTTCATATTGGAACTATCGTCAAAACCGGTCAAATCATAGCTGAGTCTGGAAATACAGGGTATTCTTCAGGGCCTCATCTTCATTTTGCGATCCAGAAAAACAATGGCATGCAACTCATATCGTTGCCCTTTGTATTTAAAGGGGAAAATGGTTCAGCCATCAAGCCCAAAACGTTAACACGGGTCGAGCATTAACGTTATTATATATCTATCATACGACACATTCAGCTTTATGACGCGTTGAATACTCATAAGCATATTTTATAAATTCTTTAAATAACGGATGAGGTAACATGGGTCGTGACTTAAATTCAGGATGAAATTGGCATCCAATATAAAAAGGATGATCCTGAATTTCTATAATTTCAACAAGTTGACCATCTGGAGATACCCCGCTAATCACCAGCCCCTGTTCTTCTAAAGTATGACGATACGCATTATTGAATTCATAGCGATGTCGATGTCGTTCTGATACTGTATCCGTGCCATAGGCTTGAAATGCCAACGTATTTTTTCGTATCACACAGGGGAATGCTCCCAACCGCATGGTACCACCTTTATCTGAATCATTATCCCTTTTTTCAAATTTCTTTTCTTGATGGTTATACCATTCTGTCATTAAGTAAATAACTGGAAAATGTGTTGTCGGTTCAAATTCTTCACTGTGAGCATCTTCCATCTTCGCAACATGTCTTGCAAATTCAATGACTGCGACTTGCATTCCAAGACAAATGCCTAAAAAAGGAATATTGTTTTTTCTCGCATATTCACATGCATACAGCTTACCTTGAATCCCGCGCGCTCCAAATCCGCCGGGTATTAAAACGCCATCAACCTCACTTAGAATCGCGTCGCAATTATCTTTTGTGATGGTATCTGAATCAATAAACATCAAATTCACTCTGCAATCATTTGGAATACCACCATGATGCAACGCTTCATTCAGACTTTTATACGATTCTGTCAGATTGGTGTATTTCCCCACAATACCTATGGAAACAGAACACGGCGCGTTTTTTAATTTATTGACCAGTGTTTCCCATACTTCCAATCGAGGTGAACGGGTCCAGATATTTAAGAGACGCATAATATGCTCATCTAAACCCTCACGATGAAATACTAACGGAACCTCATAAATACAGTCCACATCTTTCGCTGTGATGACCGCTTCCTTATCCACATTACAATACAGCGCTATTTTGCTTTTGATTTCTTTGGGTAACAACCTATCTGTCCTGCACAGTAAAATATCGGGTTGAATACCAATATTCAGCAATTCTTTCACACTATGTTGGGTCGGTTTGGTTTTAAGCTCTCCAGCCGTGGCAATATATGGAACAAGCGTTAAATGAATATACACAACGTTTTCTTTGCCAACATCCGTTTTAAACTGACGAATCGCCTCAAGAAAGGGCAAACTTTCAATATCACCAATTGTACCCCCAATTTCAACGATCACCATATCCACATCATGACTAACCAAAAGAATGCTCTGTTTTATTTCATCGGTAATATGCGGAATAACTTGAACGGTTCCTCCAAGATATTCGCCTCTCCGTTCTTTGTTAATCACAGAATAATATATTTTACCTGTGGTAAAATTATTGTTACGACCTAACTTGGCGTGGGTAAAACGTTCATAATGCCCTAAATCCAAATCAGTTTCTGCACCATCATCGGTAACGAATACTTCTCCATGCTGAAATGGATTCATGGTTCCGGGATCTACATTGATGTAAGGATCCAGTTTTTGAAGTGTTACGGTAATTCCACGACTTTCTAACAACGCACCAATCGATGCTGATGCCAACCCCTTTCCAAGGGATGAAACCACCCCACCTGTGACAAAAATATATTTTGTTTGTCTATGCATCTGTCATCCGCAATTTTAGAATTTTTCAATACGTTAATTATGAATCGAAAATCGAAAATCGAAAATCGAAACTATTCAAGGCAACTTCGACCTCACTCCATTTTGTATTTTTTCTTAAACTCTTCAAGCATCTTTTGCACATCACTCATGCCTTCTTCCTTATTTGGGGAAGATAATTCCTTTTGTGGTACCGAGTATTGACGCTGTATTGTCATGATATCAAATAGGGATTCTTCATACGGAAGTGCTGTTATATCCTGCACTAGAATTTGACGAATCCGTTTACCATCCTCATACATCTCAATTTGCTTGGGAAACCAGATTTTATTAAACTGACGCCAATCCTTATACCGAACTTCAAAACATGCCTTGGGATGAGTAGCATCATTACGTTGTTCAACAAGAATCCAACGAAATGGCAAAAAGGTGTCTTTGTTTATCCAAAGTTGTGTTGTCGATTGATCTGGATAGTCACCACCAATAACAAACGCTGAAATATCTTCAAACCGCCCCAAGCTGGAAATAGTTACATTCACACCTTTGCTAGTTAAATAGCGCTCAAGCATGAGCCGGTTACGGTACAAAAGAATATCTTTGTATGTGTTATGTAACGATTCTGATGCCTCAGTATCTTGATGACCATCAACAATCCCTAAAACGTTTCCTTGTACTGAAAGATAGATTCGCTGCTGACCATCTGAAGTAATATCCGAACGAAACCGTTCGGGAAATACATAATAAACGGTTTCGTTGAATCGGGTTTCTTTGGGTTCAGGATCGTCTGTATAGACCACCAGCGTTTGTGTTCCTGAAAAACAGCCTGATGCAGTTCCTATAGTTTTAACCGTAAGGTCTAAAATATGATGTCCATTTAAGACATATGCCTGTGTTGCATGTGCTAACACTATAAACCATAGAAAAAGCATTAAGCAAACAGACCCTTTACGATGACTTCTTTTTTTTATGATATATATATGACGATCCATAACCGTAATATTCTACTTAAATAGGTTTTTCGGAAAACGGGCCAATTGTCCAAGTTCTTCTTCAATCCGAATCAACTGATTGTATTTTGCTACCCGGTCACTTCGTGACATAGAGCCTGTTTTAATTTGACCGCCATTAACACCTACAACAAGGTCTGCAATAAAAGAATCTTCTGTCTCGCCAGATCGATGTGAAATAACTGTTGTGTATCCTGCTTGGTTAGCCATTTGAATCGTTTCTAATGTTTCTGACAGAGTACCAATCTGATTCAGCTTAATTAAAATTGAATTCGCGATACCGTCTTGAATGCCTTTGGCAAAAATTTTAGGATTGGTCACAAAAATATCATCACCAACTATTTGAACCTTTTTTCCAAGTTGAGCGGTTAATTTTTTCCAGCTTTCCCAATCCTGCTCTGCAAGTCCATCTTCTATGGAAACGATAGGATATTTTTCAACCCAATTTGCCAGATAGTCAATCATTTGTTCAGACGTCAAGGATTTATTTTCTGACGCTAATTCATACTTACCATTTTTAAAAAATTCACTTGCTGCAGCATCCAATGCAATGCCAATATCTTTTCCGGGTTTATACCCTGCAGTTTCAATTGCCTTTAAAATCAGCGTGATAGCCTCTTCATTTCCCTTTAAATCAGGAGCGAAACCACCTTCATCACCCACACCTGTATTTAATCCTTTGGATTTTAAAAGATTTTTTAAATGATGAAATGTTTCTGCACCCATGCGTACTGCATCCTGAATATTTTTTGCACCAATAGGCATAATCATAAATTCCTGAATATCTAAATTATTCGTTGCATGAGCGCCACCATTAATAATATTCATCATGGGTACAGGAAGCAAATTGGCATTAATACCACCCAAATAACGATATAATGGCATGCCATATGCTTGTGCAACAGCTCTGGCTGCTGCCATAGATACA